>NZ_JBHYMS010000011.1:0-149219 GCF_042743185.1 Inquilinus sp. NPDC058860
GCGCCGCGCGACGCGGTGTTCGACAAGACGGTGTCGAACGTGCAGGAGGTGATGGCCCGCGGCGGCAAGGTGATCTTCTTCTCCGACCCGGACGGGATCGAGAAGCTGGGGCCGGGGCCGGTGGCGGCGATCGGGCTGCCCGGCGTCGACCCCTTCGTCGCCCCGATCCTCTACGCCGTGCCGGTGCAGCTCCTGGCCTACCACACCGCCGTCGCCAAGGGCACCGATGTCGACCAGCCGCGCAACCTGGCCAAGAGCGTCACGGTGGAGTAGGGGTTGGAACAGTCGCCGACGTAGGTTGGGTTCGTGGAAACGAACCCAACATCATGCAGCCAGCCGCCAAGCGTAGGTTGGGTTCGCGTCGCGAACCCAACACCCCACAGCCATTGTTGGGTTCGCAAGAGCGAACCCAACCTACAAAGCTCTCTCAGGCCGCCAGCCAGACCTTGTTCAGGTGCATCTCACGGGCGAAGTGGTATTCGAAGCCCTGCACCTTGTCGGTGCTGGCGGTGAAGATCTTCAACCAGAACGGGATGATGGCGATCACGTCCTCCTGCATGATCTCCTCCAGCCGGTGCACCAGTTCCTTGCGCTTCTCGATGTCGAGCGTCGCCTGCGCCTGGTCGAGGATCTTGTCGAACTCCGGGTTGGCATAGCCGGTCTCGTTCCAGGCCACGCCGCTGCGATAGCCCAGCGCCAGGACCTGCACCGCCAGCGGCCGGGTCAGCCACTGCGTCACCGAGAACGGCCATTTTGTCCAGCGATCCCAGAAGGTGGCGCCGGGCAGGACGTTGACCTTGAGGTCGATGCCGGCCGGCTTGACCATCTCCGACAGCACCTGGGCGGTGTCTATCTCGTGCTTCAGCGCGTCCTGGCAGTTGATCTCGATCGACAGCCCGTTCGGATAGCCGGCTTCGGCCAGCAGCTTTTTCGCCTTGTCGATGTCCGGCGGGGGCGGCGACAGGGGCGTGTACTCCGGATGGATCGGCGAGACATGGAAGTCCTCGCCCGGCGTGCCAAAGCCCTGATAGGCCAGCTGAGTCAGGCGTTTGTGGTCGACGCAGGCCTGGATCGCCTGGCGCACCGCCTTCTTGTCGAAGGGCGGCTCGCTGATGCGGAAGCGGGCGACTCCGGTCTCCGCCGTCAGCTTCTCATAGAGCTTCAGCCCCGGGACGCCCTGGACCGCGGGCAGCAGGTTGACCGGCACCTGGCTCACCAGGTCGACCTGGCCGGAGCCCAGCGCCGCCAGCCAGGCGGCCGGGTCGCTGCCGAGGTCGATGTATTCGACGCCGTCGAGATGGACTTCCTCGCCCCAATAGTCCGCCCGTTTCTCGAACACGGCGCGCGACCCGACCGCCACCTCCTTCAGCCGGAACGGGCCGGTGCCGACCGGGGTCTTCATCAGGTTGGCGCCGGATTTGGCGAAGTCGCGATGGGTGATCAGCGCCGGATAGTCGCCCAGGCTCTCCGGGAACTGCAGCATCGGGCTCTGCAGGTGGAAGCGCACGGTGTGGTCGTCGACCCGCTCGATGGCGTCGGGCGCCATCTTGACCGCATCGCCCTCCTTCACCGTGAGGCCGCTGAACCGGCCCTGGTTGGAGGAACCGGTCTTGCTGTCGAGCCAGCGGGTGAAGGTGGCGATCACGTCGTCGGCGTTGAAATCGTCGCCGTTGCTCCACTTCACGCCGCGGCGCAGGTGGAAGGTCCACTGGCTGACGTCGTCATTGGCCTCCCATTTCTCGGCCAGCCAGGGCCGGGAGACGTCGTCGGTGCCGATCGACACCAGCGGCTCGACGATCAGCCGCCCGATATTGCCCTTCTCCGACCAGTCGTAGATGGCGGGATCGGCGCAATCCATCACCGGCATGCCGATGCGTAAGGTTCCGCCCTTGCGCGGCGTCTCCTGCGCCGCGGCTTGCGGGATCGCGGCGTCGCCGGTGATCCGCCCGGCCAGGGCATAGGCGGCCGGCGCCGCCATGCCCAGCAGGGCGGCGGTGCGGATGAAGTCGCGCCGCCCGATCCGGCCGGCCTTGAGCTGCTCGGCCATCGGCGGAATCGCGGGATGAAGCAGAGTCTCGTCGTCCATGAAGCCCCCGTTGTTGGTCTCCGGTCCCTGATGGACCGGTTTCGGTACGGTCAGTTCAGCGGCAGCCGGCGGAAATGCCCCGGCCGGAACGGGTCGTGGAAATGCTGCATCGGCCCGTGCTCGACGAAATGCCGGTGCCAGCGGTCCAGTGCCGCACGGTCGAGGGTGACGCCGAGGCCGGGCCCGTCCGGCACCCGCACCGTGTTGCCGGTCTGGCGGAACGGCCCGCCCTCGATCACGTCGCCGACCTGCCAGCGGAACAGCGACTGCGCCGGCTCGCGGATCCAGGCCGTCGCCGCCGAGACCTGGAGATAGGCCGCGGTGCAGATGCCGGTGTCGCCGCTGTAGCACCAGAAGTCGACGCCCGTGGCCTCGCAGCCGGCGATGAAGCGCAGCGTCCGGCCGATGCCGCCATGCACGGCGAAGTTGGTGACGAAGGCGTCGGGCACGCCCAGCGCCAAGGCGCGGCGCAGGTCCGGCACATGCGAGGAGAAGGGGATGGCGCTGTGCTGGCGCAGCCTCTGCATCTCCTCGAAGGTCGCGACCGGGTCCTCGTAGTTGCGGATGTTGTAGGGCTCGATCGCCTGCAGCACGTGGCGCGCCGTGGGCAGCGACCACTGCATGTTGGAATCGAGCCGGATCATCGCCTCCGGCCCCAGCGCCTCGCGCAGCTTGCGGACGGTGCGGATCTCCAGCTCCGGGTCGCCGAGGCTGAGCTTGCCCTCGAACATGGTCGAGCCGTGCGCCTCGCGCATCCGCAGGCAGTAATCGACGATCGCCTCGGCCGACATCTCGCCGCCGGCCGTGCCCGCGGCCTCGCGGAAGCTGAAATACTCGGTGAAGGGGATATCCTGCCGGACCGCGCCGCCGAGCAGCTTGTGGATCGGTTGGCCCCATTCCTTGCCGCGGATGTCCCACAGCGCCATCTCCAGCGCGCCGAAGGCGATCACCACGGCGTTCTCGCCGGTGTTGGCGGTGATCTGGACCGAGGGCAGGCACAGGCTCTCGATCGCGGCGATGTCGAGCGGGTCGCGGCCGATGATCCGGGGCGCCAGCTCATGCTCGATGATCGGGCCGAAATGCCACCATGGCGCCTCGCCGAGCCCGGTGATGCCGGCGTCGGTCTCGACCTCGACGATGCATTTCGAGGATCCGGGATAGGCCCCGACCGACCAGTGGAACGGGACGTCGAGCGGGATGTTGACCGGGGTCGTCCGGATCCGGGTGATCTTCATGCGGCCCTCCGGGAACGGAAGTCACAACCGTCCCTGACCGCTTGGGCACGGTAAACCGAATTCTCCTCACCCCTGCATGAGTTCAATCGATGCAAGAGGCCAGCTCGTGGAAAGCGCGCGCCACGATCAGGTCGAGATGGCCGCCGCCGGCGTTCTTGAACAGGGTGATCTCGTCGGCCGAGCGGCGGCCCTCGGCGCCGGCGCAGAGCTCGGCCAGCTCGGCGACGACATCCGTGGGGGCGATGGCGCCGGCGGCGATCGCCTGGGTGAACTCGCCGCACTGGCCGACGGCGAAGCGCCGCGTGTCGACGAACAGCCGGGCCCGGCGCATCGCCTCACCGTCGGCCTCGCGCATCTCCGGGGTGAAGGACCCGACCAAGTCGACATGCGTTCCCGGCTGCAGCCAAGAGCCGCGGAGCACCGGATCGCGGGACGCGGTGACGCAGGAGACGATGTCTGCCGACCGCACCGCCGCCTCGGCATCCTCGACCGCGCCGATCTCGATGCCGGGGAGGGAGAGGGCGGCCGCAAGCGCGTCGGCCTTCTGCGTCGTGCGGTTCCAGATCATCACGCGCCGGATCGACGGACGGACCGCCAGCAGATAGCGGATCTGCGTCTCGGCCTGCGCGCCGGCGCCCAGCACCGCCAGCGTCGCCGCATTCGGCCGCGCCAGCAGGTCGGCGCCGAGGGCGGAATCGGCCGCGGTCTTGGCCCGGGTGAAGCTCTCGCCGGTGATCACCGCCAAGGGCCGGCCGTCCTGCCAGTCGAACAGCACCACGACCGACCGGATGTTCGGCCCGGCGCCGCGCGCCTCGTTGCCCGGGAACACCGCGGCCAGCTTGGCCCCCAGCGCCGCGCCCGGCTGCCAGGCCGCCCAGGTCAGCAGGCTGTTGGGCGCGCCAGGTTCTTCCAGCAGCAGCCGCTCGACCGTGCCGATCCCGTTTCGATGCCCGTCGCGCAGCCGTTCGACCAGCCACAGCGGGTCGAACTCCAGCGCATCGGCATCGATGGCGAGGATCGGCGCCATTCACACGTCCTTCAGCAGCCGCAGAGCGTCATAGACCGCGGCGTGGATGTTGCGGGAGGAGACGGCGTCGCCGATCCGCCACAGCACGAAGCGGCCCTCCGGATTGCGCCGCACCGCCTGCGGCCGGCCGGCGATCATCGCCTCGTAGTCGACCGCGCCGAGGTTGGACGACAGCGGCTTCAGCGCGAAATACAGCTCGTCGAGCGGCAGGGTGCCGTGCTCGACCACCACCTGGTCCGCCCGCTTCTCGACCCGGCGATGCCCGTACTCGTCGAGGAAGCTGGCGACCAGCCGGTTGCCGTCGCGCCGCACGCTCTCCAGCCGCAGGTTGATCGTCACCTGCACGCCATGCTCGGAGAATGCGCGGAAATAGGCTGGGTAGCTGGTGCCGCCGACATCCGGGGCCAGCGTCCGCTCCGGCGTCACCAACTCCAGCCGGCTGCCGGCGCCGGCGATGAACTCCGCCGCGGTCAGGCCGGGATGGGCGCCGTTGTCGTCGTACAGCAGCACGGTCTCGGCCGGCTTGGCGGCGCCGGACAGGATGTCCCAGCCGGTCGTCACCAGATCCTCGCCGGCATCGAGGAAGCCGGTGTTCGGCAGGCCGCCGGTCGCCACCACCACGACATCCGGCTCCTCGGCCAGCACGTCGCCGGCCTCGGCATAGGTGTTGAACCGCATGGCCACGCCGTGCCGCTCGCATTCGGCCATGCGCCAGTCGACGATGCCCAGGATCTCGCGCCGGCGCTGCAGGCCGGCGGTGATGCGGATCTGGCCGCCGGGCTGGTCCGCCGCCTCGAACAGGGTGACGGCATGGCCGCGCTCACCGGCCACCCGTGCCGCCTCCAGCCCCGCCGGGCCGGCGCCGACCACCACCACCTTGCGCCGCGGCCCGGTGGTGCGGGCGACGACATGCGGCATCGTCGCCTCGCGCCCGGTGGCAGCATTGTGGATGCAGGCCGCCTGGCCGCCATAGATGCTGTCGATGCAGTAGCCCATGCCGACGCAGGGCCGGATCTCGGCCTCGCGCCCCTCGATCACCTTGCGGGCGATGTGCGGGTCGGCCATGTGCGGCCGGGTCATCCCGACCATGTCCAGCTTGCCGCTCTCGATCGCGTGGCGGGCGGTGGCGACGTCCTGGACCCGCGCGGCGTGGAAGGTCGGCACCTTCGTCGCCGCCCGCACCTCGCCGGCGAAATCGAGATGGGGGGCGGAGCGGGCGCCCATGCCGGGGATGACATGCGACAGCGCCTCGTCGGTGTCGATGTGGCCCTTGATGACGTTGACGAAGTCGATCAGGCCGGAGGCGACGAGCCGGCGCGCGATCTCCAGCCCCTCGGCCTTCGACAGGCCGCGCTCCCAATCCTCGTCGCAGACCATGCGGGTGCCGACGATGAAATCCGGCCCGACCCGGTCGCGGATCGCGCGCAGCACCTGGAAGGCGAAGCGCAGCCGGTTGTCCAGGCCGCCGCCATACTCGTCGTCGCGCTGGTTGGTGGCCGGCGACCAGAACTGGTCGATCAGATGGCCGTAGCATTCGAGCTCCAGCCCGTCGAGCCCGCCGGCCTGGACCCGCTCGGCGCCGTCGGCATAGGCGGCGACGATGCGCTCGATGTCCCAGTCCTCCATCGCCTTGGGGAAGGCGCGGTGGGCCGGCTCGCGCACGGGGGAGGGGGCGACGACCGGCAGCCAGTCCTCCTTCGACCAGCTGGTGCGGCGGCCGAGATGGGTGACCTGGATCATCACGGCGGCGCCGTGCGAATGCACGTCGTCCGCCAGCTCCCTCAGCCAGCGCACCACCTCGTCCTTGTACAAGAGGATGTTGCCGAAGGCCTGCGGGCTGTCCGGCGCGACCACGGAGGAGCCGCCGATCATGGTCAGGGCGATGCCGCCCTTGGCCTTCTCGGCATGGTACAGCCGGTACCGCTCCTTCGGCAGGCCGTCCTCGGTGTAGGCCGGCTCATGCGCGGTCGACATGAAGCGGTTGCGCAGGGTGAGGTGGCGCAGCGTGTAGGGCTGCAGCAGGGGATCGGCGTTCGACATGTCCGGTATCGGATCGTTGTGACGGTTTCACTCTTCCGGGCTGCCGGCCGATGGTAAACCGAATTTCCCTCACGCCGGCATGAGCCCAGTCGATGCAAACCCTCCGCGGCAGCCTGCCCTCGCTCAACGCCCTCGCGGTGTTCGAGGCGTCGGCGCGGCGGCTCAGCTTCTCCAGGGCGGCGGAGGACCTGGCGATCACGCAATCGGCGGTCAGCCATGGCATCCGGCAGCTCGAGGCCTCGCTCGGGCTCGACCTGTTCATCCGCCATCACCGTAGGCTCGAGCTGTCGCCGGAGGGCGAGCGGCTCTACGCCGCGGTCGCCACCAGCCTGTCCGCCATCGCCCAGGCGGTCGACGACATCACCGGCCGGTCCATGGCGGCGGCGCAGCGCGAGATCGTGATCGGGGTCTCGACCTCGATGGCGGCGCATTGGCTGCTGCCGCGCTTCGCCGTCTTCCGCGCCGCCTTTCCGGTGGTGCCCCTGCGCATCCAGACCATCGACCGCGACGCCGACCCGGGCGAGGACGGGATCGATGTCGTGATCCGGCTCGGCGACGGCAAATGGCCGGACCACGACACCATCCCGCTGTGGGAGGAGCATGTGCACGCCGTGGCCAGCCCGGCCTATCTGGCGGCGCACGGCCCGCTGCGCGACGCCGCCGATCTGCATGGCTGCCAGCTGATCCATTACGAGGACGCGCTGCGCCGCCGCGCCACCTGGGGCGAGTGGTTCGCCGCCTTGGGCCTGCCGGCGCCGGGGCAGGCCCGGTCGCTGCGCGTCACCGACCATGCGGTGGCGCTGCAGGCGGCGATGGACGGGCAGGGGGTGACGCTGGGCTGGCGCCCGATCATCGACGACCTGATCCGGACCGGCCGCCTGGCCGACGCCTTCCCCCGGCACCTCGACACCGGCCGGCGCTTCTACATCGTCACCATGCGCGGCGCCGCGCTGCGCAAGCCGCTGTCGCTGTTCTGCGACTGGCTGGCCGCCCAGGCCGCGGCGATGAAGGGGTGGTAAGTCCGACCCCCGCCGACCATGTCCGAAAACCGCGAGCGCGATCGCTTCGGACGTGACATGGTCGGGGCATGGAAACGCTCGATCCCGAAGCCTGCTATCGCGCCCTCGTGACCCGCGACCCGCGGTTCGACGGGCGCATCTTCGTCGGCGTGACCTCGACCGGCATCTACTGCCGGCCGGTGTGCCCGGCCCGCGCGGCGAAGTTCGAGCACTGCCGCTTCTACGCCTCCGCCGCCGCGGCGCAGGAGGCCGGGTTCCGGCCCTGCCTGCGCTGCCGGCCCGAGACGGCGCCGGACCTCGCCTCCTGGCGCGGCACCTCCAACACCGTGTCGCGCGGCCTGGCGCTGATCGCCGACGGCGCGCTGGACGGCGGCGAGGCCGGGGTGGAGGCGCTGGCCGAGCGGCTCGGCGTCGGCGGCCGCCAGCTGCGCCGGCTGTTCAAGCAGCATCTCGGCGCCACGCCGGTGGCTGTGGCCCAGACCCGGCGCGTGCTGTTCGCCAAGCAGCTGATCCAGGAGACGCGGATGCCGATGGCCGAAGTGGCGCTGGCCGCCGGCTTCGGCAGCATCCGCCGTTTCAACGAGACCTTCCACGACCTGTTCCGCCGCCCGCCCAGCGCGCTGCGCCGTCGGGCCTGGGCCGGGCTGCCGGTCGATTCCGTCGCCGCCGGCGGGGTGACGCTGCGGCTGCGTTACCAGCCGCCCTATGACTGGCCGGCGATGCTGGCTTATCTGCAGGCCCGCGCCATCGACGGGGTGGAGCAGGTGGCGGGCGGCGTCTACCGGCGCAGCGTCGCCGAGGGCGACGAGATCGGCACCGTCGAGGTCCGGCACGAGCCGGCGCGCGACAACCTCATGGTGCTGGTCCGCTTCCCATCGGTGCGCGCCCTGCCGGGCATCCTGGCCCGGGTGCGGCGGGTGTTCGACGTCGGCGCCGATATCGAGACGATCGGCGCCCATCTGTCGCAAGACCCGTTCCTGGCGCCGCTGGTGGCGCAGCGGCCGGGGCTGCGCGCCCCCGGCGGCTGGGACGGGTTCGAGCTGGCGGTGCGCGCCGTGCTCGGCCAGCAGGTCACCGTGGTCGCGGCACGGCAGCTGGCCGGCCGGCTGGTGGCGATCTGCGGCGCCGCGGTGCCGGAGGCGGCGCGGCTGAACCTCGCCTTGTCCCGCGCCTTTCCGTCGCCGCAGCGTGTGGCCGCGGCCGATCTCGGCGCGCTCGGCATGCCGGGGTCGCGCCGGGCGACGCTGACCGCGCTGGCCGAGGCCGCGGCCGCCGACCCGCATCTGTTCCGCCCCTTCGGCACGGTGGAGGAGGCGATCGCCCGGTTGCGCCGCATCCGCGGCATCGGCGACTGGACGGCGCAGTACATCGCGCTGCGCGCCCTGCGCGAGCCCGATGCCTTCCCGGCCAGCGACATCGGCCTCTTGCGCGGCGCCGCCGACGGCGCCGGGGTGCGGCCGACCCCGGCCGACCTGCTGCAGCGGGCCGAGCCCTGGCGGCCCTGGCGCGCCTATGCCGCCCAGCATCTCTGGGCTGCGGATCCGGTGCCGATGGCGAGAGTGTCGGGAGCGAAGCATGGCTAAGGCGCTGGTCTTCGACCGCATGCCGAGCCCGCTCGGCGAGCTGCTGATCGTCGCCGACGAATCCGGTCGGCTGCGCGCCATCGACTGGGTCGAGGAGGAGCGGCTGCGCGACCGGCTGGCCCGCAGCCTCGGCCATGACGATTTCACCTTGGCGCCGCAGCGCAACCCGGCCGGCCTGACCGCGGCGCTGGAGGCGTATTTCGCCGGCGACCTCGCGGCGATCGACGCGCTGCCGGCCGAGGCCGCCGGCACGCCGTTCCAGCGCACGGTCTGGGCGGCGCTGCGCGGCATCGCCTGCGGCACCACCGTGTCCTATGGCGAGATCGCGCGGCGGATCGGCCAGCCGGGCGCCATGCGCGCCGTCGGCCTCGCCAACAATTCCAACCCGATCCCGATCGTCGTGCCCTGCCACCGCGTCATCGGTGCCGACGGGTCGCTGGTCGGCTTCGGCGGCGGCCTCGATCGCAAGCGCTGGCTGCTGGACCACGAAGGCGCCGGCAGCAGGCAGCTGTCCCTGGCCATCTGAACCAAACACCGGGAGAGAACGTCCATGACCGCCACCCGTCAGGCCGAGTCCCTGCAGCAGTTCCGCCGCCTGCACCAGGACAGCATCCTGCTGCTCGCCAATGCCTGGGACGCAGGCAGCGCCCGGCTGATCGAGAGCCTCGGCGCCAAAGCCATCGCCACCACCAGCGCCGGCGTCGCCTGGGCGCATGGCTATCCGGACGGCGACGTGCTGCCGTTCGACCTCTTGGTCGCCACCACGGCCGACATCGCCCGCATCATCCGGGTGCCGCTGACCGTCGACGCCGAGGGCGGGTACAGCGACGACCCGGCCGCGGTGGGCGAGGCGGTGGCCCGGCTGATCGGCGCCGGCGCCGCCGGCATCAACCTCGAGGACGGGGCGGGGACGCCGGACCTGCTCTGCGCCAAGATCGAGGCGATCAAGCGGACCGCCGCCCGCAGCGGCCAGGACGTGTTCGTCAACGCTCGCACCGACGTCTATCTGCGCGGCCTGGCGCCGGAGGGCGGCAAGGTGGCGGAGGTGCTGGCCCGGGCCGAGCGCTACCGCGCCGCCGGCGCCGACGGCATCTTCGCGCCGGGGGTCACAAAGCCCGAGGAGATCCAGGCGATCGCGGCCGCTGCGCCGCTGCCGCTGAACGTGATGGCTCGGCCTGGATTGCCGGGTGCGGCGGAGCTCGCCGCCCTCGGCGTCCGCCGCCTCAGCGCCGGTTCCGGCATCAGCCAGACGGTGTTCGCCCGGATCGCCGAGCTGGCGACGTCGTTCCTGCAGGACGGTATCTCCGACCCGCTGGTCTCGGGCGCCATGCCGTATCCGGAGATCAATGCGCTGATGGCGGAGCGGTAGGTCAACCCCCGGCGCGGCCGTCCAGCCGCGCCGCCAGGCTGTCCAAGCTGGGTTCGAACCAGATCTCGCGGCCGCGATTGGCCTCCCGCACCCAGTCGCGCAGCGCGCCGCTGGCGGCGAGATGCTGCGAGATGTCGCCGATCACCGCCAGCTTCAGCCGGTAGTTGACCGCCTTCTGCGCGATCTCCCCGGCCAGGCCGCTGCGCAGCTAGAAGAAGGCGGGGCCGAGGCGGGATGCCGGCACGGCCAGCACCGAGGCGCCGGCGAACATGGCCTCGCCGATCAGGTCGGTGGCCGCCCGAGGGTATCGATCGCCAGGCCGTCCTCGTCGCAGACCAGCACCTGCTCGCCGCCCCAGTGCAGAATTTCGGTCATCGCGTCATGTCCTTTGGCTCACTGCGGCACGGGCCGATGGATAGCATCGTCTCAGCGCTGGGCTCTCATTCATCCAGACGCTCGACCGGCCGGACCTCACCCCGCGGCCACCCCAATTATTGAATGAAGAAGTGGCTTTGCTACTTGTGTCGACAAAAAATTCGGGGTGATGATTGTGCTTTGATCGGTAGCTAGCGGGGTACATATGTCTGTTCTAGATATTCCGCTCCGAAAGGCGCTACAATTGTTCTATGCGCCACAGTCGTTGCGGCGGTCAATTTTGAAGGAAGATATTCGGCTTGATCGCAGAAAGGAGGCCGGCGGTAACAGAAGTAGAGGTGGCGATTTCTACCTGCCTTTCTGGTCTGATGTCAAAAGACATGTATCTGGTGATGGCGACCTTGCGCAGCTTACTGATGATCGAATAAGGTCGAATAGGAATTTTAAGAGATTATATCCGCTTCTTAAAGACGGCGTCCTCGAATTGCTCAGTGCAAAATTGCGTTGGTCAAACGAACCAGTCGAGATCATCCCTCAAAGCGTGCACGGCAAGCTGCGAATTGAAAGCCTGGGTGGCACAATTCGCATAAGGGATGCGCTCCACGCGCGCGTCAGGGGAGAATATACCCGCGTCGTGTACCCGTACTTCAGCGAAGAACCGGCGCTCCCCGAAGAGGGTGGAAGATTGGGCTTATGGGTGATGCAACAGGCCCTGACAGAGCTTGACCCAGGTGACATGCGTATTATCGACGCTCTTCGTCGGACATTTTTCTCTCCGCAAACGACGCCGTTGCAGGGCAACGAAGAGGCGGTTTTCCGTGAAAACTACAGTTGGTTAATCGGCGAGTGGGAGCGTCTAAAGCAAGAATGAGAGGCGCGAACTATCAAGCCTAATCGACTCAGGCTAGCTTCCGCATAAAGTTTGGAGGCATGCGCTTCTCAACATGATGCGCGAAAGCAATCAAACCGAGGGCATGCCTGCGCACCGATCGTCGAAGCGAATCCGCGTTTCGCGAGGTGGCGGGGCGAATATTCTCGTGGTTCAGCGTATAGAGAGGTTTCTATATTGTTTCTGATGGCTTTTGTGATGCGTGGGCGCTCTGTGTCGATGGCCACGCCCAGCAGAATTTTTCTGCCGCCAGGAGGTAGATCGTCGCCTTCTGACGACGGGGTAAGGTGCTCCACCGTATCCGTTTTAGGCCGCGTACCCAGACAGAGCTTTCTCGCGACGATAAAGCCGATCCAGGAGAATGGCAGGTCTTAGCAAAATGCGACGGCGATCTGAACGGCCGAATGCGGGCAAAGCCGCCGATGGTGCCCCATCAGCAAGTAGTATAGAGGCCGCCAATTCCACGCCTCAGCCACCTCTGGCACGCTGCAGCTTGATGGCGGAAGGGGTGGGATTCGAACCCACGGTGACGTCGCCGCCACGCCGGTTTTCAAGACCGGTGCCTTAAACCGCTCGGCCACCCTTCCGGACCGGCCGCACCATACGGATTTGCCCCGCCGGTTTCAAACCGCTTCGTATCGGCTGCACGGCCGAGATCATGCCGGCAACATCCGACAATTGAAATCGTGGGTTGTCGGATTTCGCCACGAACCGAAGCGGTTACGGGCCGTGCTGTCAAACCGGTCTGCACGCCAATACAACCTATGAGCGCAGGCAGAAATTCACAGAAATACTGGACGCCGACCGACGCCGCGGGTCGGCTGACCAGCACATGCTCAGATATGCCGGAGCGGGACGGGACGATTATGCTGGACCATTGACCGGATGTTGTGACATACGGGCAGACATGACTGCCGAACCGATCCTGACCCGGTCCGGACGCCGTTCTTTTTGCGTGAAATTCAGCCGCACGAAGTCGGATCGTCTCCCGGGGCTCGCCGTCGCTGCAGCCATCGGCGTGGCGCTGCTTGCCACCGGATGCGCTCCCTCCCAACCGGGAAAGGGGAGCATCGCCGAACGGCCCATTCTCGCGCGCCCCGCCGATCCGGGGGTCGTGGCCATCAACGGTGTGCGCTACGTGGCGCGCACCGACCGCGATTCGGTGCAGGTCGGCACCGCCACCTGGTACGGCCCCGGTTTCCACGGCCGCAAGACCGCCAACGGCGAACGCTTCGACAGCGGCCTCGTCACCGCCGCGCATCGCAGCCTGCCGATGCCCAGCCTGGTCAAGGTCACCAACCTCGACAATGGCCGGACCCTGATCGTCAGGATCAACGACCGCGGCCCCTTCGTGCGGTCGAAGATCATCGACATGTCGGCCCGCGGCGCGGAACTGCTGGGCTTCCGCGGCAACGGCTCGGCCCGGGTCAAGATCCAGGTGCTGGAGGAGGCGGAGCGCTTCCAGGCGCTGCAGCAGCAGCGCGACCAGGCGCGGAAGAGCCAGGTCGCCTCGGCCGGCAAGCCGGACGACCTGCACGATACCCCCTACATCGCCGTGCCGCCGGCGCCACGGGTGCCCGACCGGTTGCCCGAGATCGTCGGCAATGCCGGGGACGAGGCGAAGCCGTCCGGCCTGTTCGTCGCCGCCGCCAAAGCCACCCGGCCGCAGCAGGTGGCCACGCTGTCCGACGCCCTGCGCCGCTTCGGCCCGGTCTCGACCGCCGCCGCTGCCGGCGCGATCGAGCTGCGCATCGGCCCCTTCATCGACCCCAAGGCCGCATCGACCGCCTTGAAGCAGGTCGCCGCCGCGGGCTATTCCGGAGCACGCGTCGTCGCCGAGTGACCCTGCCGGTCCGCGGCGCGACGAGGCCGCAACCGGGGACGGATCGCTTGGGCAATCGCGGACGATTCATCACGCTTGAAGGTGGCGAGGGCTCGGGCAAGAGCACGCATGTCCGCCGGCTCGCCTCGGATCTCGCCAAACGCGGCGTCGAGGTGGTGGCGACGCGCGAGCCCGGCGGCTCGCCGGGGGCGGAGGCGATCCGCAACCTCCTGGTCAAGGGCGATATCGACCGCTGGGACCCGGTGACCGAGGCGCTGCTGCATTCGGCCGCCCGGCGCGACCATCTGCGCGCCACGGTGCGCCCGGCGCTCGACCGTGGCGCCTGGGTGGTCTCCGACCGCTACGCCGACAGCACCCTGGTCTATCAGGGCTGGGGCATGGGGGTGGACCGGGCCAGCCTCGACGCTCTGTTCCGGATCGCGACCGACGGGCTGAAGCCCGACCTGACCCTGGTGCTGGACGTGCCGGCCGAGATCGGCCTCGCCCGCGCCGGCGCCCGCCGCGGCGGCGAGGACCGCTACGAGCGGATGGGCCAAGCGCTGCACCAGCGCCTGCGCGAGGGTTTCCTGGCCGTCGCCGCGGCCGAGCCGGAGCGCTGCGTCGTGATCGATGCCGGCGGCACGGTCGACGAGGTTTCAGCCGCCATCCGCGCGGCGGTCGACGCGAAGTTCGGGCCCGCGCCGTGAGCGGCGCGTTCCCCGTCCCCCGCGCCAATCCGCGGCTGCTGGGCCACGAGGCGGCGGAGGCCGCGTTCCTCGACGCGCTGCGCGCCGGAAGGCTGCCGCATGCCTGGCTGATCACCGGCCCGCCCGGCATCGGCAAGGCCACCTTCGCCCACCGGGTCGCGCGCTTCCTGCTGGCCGGCGCTCCGCGCGGCGCCCACAGCCTGGAGATCCCGGCCGATCACCCGACCTTCCGCCGCGCCGTTGCGGGCGGCCATGCCGACCTGCTGACCATCGAGCGAAACGCCGGTGGCGACGAGGAGAAGAAGCGCCGCAGCCGCGAGATCCCGGTCGAGCAGATCCGGCGGATCGAGCCGTTCCTGCGCCTGACAGCCGCCGAGGGCAACTGGCGCGTCGTCATCGTTGACGAAGCGGAGGCGATGAACAGGAACGGCGCCAACGCCCTCTTGAAGATCCTGGAGGAGCCGCCGGCCCACGCCATCCTGCTGCTGAGCTGCGGCAATCCCGGCGCGTTGCTGCCGACCATCCGGTCGCGCTGCCGCCTGCTGGCGCTGGAGCCGCTGCCGGACGCGACCGTCGACCGGCTGCTGGCCGAGCACGCGCCCGAGCTCGATCCCGAGGAGCGGGCGTCGCTGGTCCGTCTGGCCGAGGGCAGCATCGGGCGGGCGGCGTCGCTGATCGAGGATGGCGGGCTCGGCCTGTACCGCGACATGCTGGGTCTGCTCGACGACTTCCCACGGGTCGACTTCCGCGCCGTGCACAGGATGGGCGACCGGATCGGTCCGGTGGCGGCGGAGTCGAGCTGGCGCCTGTTCACCGGCCTGCTGGTCTGGTGGATGGAGCGGCTGGCCCGCGCCGCCGCCCGCGGCACCGCCCCGGCCGAGATCGTGGCGGGGGAGGAGGCGGTGATGCAGCAGGTGGTGGGCGCCCTGGGACGGGCCGGCGGCCTTGATCGCTGGGTGGAGCTGTGGGACAACACCCGCCGTCTGTTCGCTCAGGCGGACGGGTCCAACCTCGATCGGAAGCAGGTTCTCCTGCAGGCGTTCATCGGCATCGAGCGCGCCTGCAACGGCTGACCGCCGCCGTAGCACGGAAAAGAGGCCGCGATGCCGGCGCCGAAGACATTCTACATCACCACCCCGATCTACTACGTCAACGACAAGCCGCACATCGGCCACGCCTACACGACGCTGGCCTGCGACGTGCTGGCCCGGTTCAAGCGGCTGGACGGCTATGACGTCCATTTCCTGACCGGCACCGACGAGCACGGCCAGAAGGTGCAGAAGGCGGCCGAGACCGCCGGGGTGGACCCGCAGACCTTCACCGACCGGGTCAGCCAGAACTTCCGCGACCTGGCCGCGGCGATGAACTTCAGCAACGACGACTTCATCCGCACCACCGAGCCGCGCCACATCAAGGCATCGCAGGCGATCTGGGAGGCGATGAAGGCCAATGGCGACATCTATCTCGGCGGCTATGCCGGCTGGTACTCGGTGCGCGACGAGGCATTCTACGGCGAGGACGAGTTGACCGTCGTCGACGGCAAGCGCATCGCCCCGACCGGCGCCGAATGCGAGTGGGTGGAGGAGCCGAGCTACTTCTTCCGCCTGTCGGCCTGGGGCGACCGGCTGCTGGCCTTCTACGAGGCCAACCCCGACTTCATCGCGCCCGAGTCCCGCCGCAACGAGGTGATCGCCTTCGTCAAGGCGGGCCTGCGCGACCTGTCGATCAGCCGCACCACCTTCAACTGGGGCGTGCAGGTGCCGGGCGACGAGGCGCACATCATGTATGTGTGGGTCGACGCGCTGACCAACTATCTCACCGCCGTCGGCTACCCCGACACGGAGTCCGAGAGCTTCAAGCGCTTCTGGCCGGCCGATCTGCACATGGTCGGCAAGGACATCCTGCGCTTCCACGCCCTGTACTGGCCGGCCTTCCTGATGTCGGCCGGGCTGCCGGTGACCAAGCGCGTCTTCGCCCATGGCTGGTGGACCAACGAGGGCCAGAAGATCTCGAAGTCGCTGGGCAACGTCATCGACCCGCTGGAGCTGGTCGAGACCTACGGGCTCGACCCGGTGCGCTATTTCCTGCTGCGCGAGGTCTCCTTCGGCCAGGACGGCGACTTCTCCCGCCGCGGCATGATCCAGCGCACCAATGGCGAGCTGGCCAATGGCTTCGGCAACCTGGCCCAGCGCGTGCTGTCGATGATCGGCAAGAACTGCGACGGCAAGGTGCCGCAGCCGGGCTCGCTGACCGAGGAGGACCGTGTACTGCTGGCCCAGGCGCCGGCGCTGCTGGAGACGCTGCGGCGCGACTTCGACGTCCAGGCCTTCCACCGCGGCCTCGACGCGGTCTGGGCCGTGGTCGGCGAGGCCAACCGCTATGTCGACGAGCAGGCACCCTGGACCCTGCGCAAATCCGATCCGGCGCGGATGGCCACGGTGCTGTGGGTGCTGGCCGAGACGGTGCGGCGCCTGTCGATCCTGATGCAGCCGGTGATGCCACAGTCGATGGCCAGGATGCTGGACCAGTTGGCCGTGGCCAGCGATGCCCGCAGCTTCGACCGGATCGGCGATGCCGACGCGCTGGTGCCCGGCACGCCGCTGCCGGCGCCGGAGGGCGTGTTCCCGCGCTATGTCGAGCCGGAGGCCTGATGCTGGTCGACAGCCACTGCCATCTCGACTTCCCGGATTTCGCGGCGGAGATCGACGACGTGGTCGGCCGCGCCCGGGAGGCGGGGGTCGGCTGCATGCTGACCATCTGCACCCGGCCCGACCGCCTGCCGGCCACCATCGGCCTGGTCGAGCGCTTTCCGATGCTCTACGGCGCGGCCGGGGTGCATCCGCACGAGGCGAAGGACTTCACCGACCTGACGGTCGAGGGGATCCTCGCCCTCGTCGCGCATCCGAAGATGGTCGGCATCGGCGAGACCGGCCTCGACTACCATTACGGCCTCAGCCCGGTCGAGGCGCAGCAGCAGAGCTTCCGTCGTCACATCCGGGCGGCGCGGATCGCCGACCTGCCCGTGATCGTCCACACCCGTGAGGCTGAGGCCGACACGCTGCGGATCCTGGAAGAGGAAGGGCAGGGCGGTGACCGGCCGCCGCTGCGCGGCATCATCCATTGCTTCAGCGGAACGCGCCAACTCGCTGAAGAATCAGTTAAACTCGGACTTCACATCTCCCTGTCCGGGATCGTGACCTTCAACCGGTCCGAGGACATCCGCGCCACCGCGAAGGACCTGCCGCTCGACCGCATCCTGGTCGAGACCGACGCGCCCTATCTGGCACCGGTGCCGAAGCGGGGCAAGCGGAACGAGCCGGCCTTCGTCGCCCACACCGCCCGGCGCGTGGCCGAGCTGCACGGCTTGTCGGATTCAGATTTCGCTCGAAGGACGAGCGACAACTTCTTCAATCTGTTCACGAAGATCCCGCAACAAGAGGCCTGAACAATGCGTGTGACGGTGCTCGGCTGCGGCGGTTCGATGGGCGTGCCCATGGTCGGCGGCGTCTGGGGCACCTGCGATCCCGCCAATCCGCGCAACCGCCGGCGCCGCCCGTCGATCCTGGTGCAGAGCGACAGCACCACAATCCTGATCGACACCTCGCCGGACCTGCGCGACCAGCTGCTGGACCACGACGTCAAGCGGGTCGACGCGCTGCTCTACACCCACGCCCATGCCGACCACATCCACGGCATCGACGACCTGCGGCCGCTGGCCTTCAAGCAGCCGATCCATGCCTATATGGACGCCGCGGTGCGGCAGGAGCTGGAGGAGCGCTTCGGCTACATCATGACCTCGGTCGAGATGGACCGGGGCTTCTACCACCCGTTCCTGGTGCCGCATCTGCTGGACGGGCCGTTCCGGGTCGGCGACATCGACATCGTGCCCTTCGAGCAGGACCACGGCCGCGTCGTCTCGATGGGCTATCGCTTCGGACGCTTTGCGTATTCGACCGATGTCGTCCGCCTCGACGACCGCGCCTGGGCGGCGCTGGAGGGGGTGGAGCTGTGGATGGTCGATGCGACGCGGCCGGAGCCGCATGTCTCGCACGCCCATCTGGCGCTGACGCTGGAGTGGATCGAACGGCTCAAGCCGAAGCAGGCCTGGCTGACCCACATGAACCACCAGATGGACTATGACGGGCTGTGCGCCCAGCTGCCGGCCCATGTCCGGCCGGCCCATGACGGCCTGGTGATCGAGATCGGCTGAGCCAGGATCCGTAGGTTGGGTTCGCGGCACGCGAACCCAACATCCTGATGCGAGGGACAAATGTTGGGTTCGCATTCGCGAACCCAACCTACGGCAGTGCCTCAGCGGCGCGGCGGCCGGCGCGGCTGCGGGGCCGGATTGGCGGCCTGGTTCGCGGCGGCGCGCTCGGCCAGCGCCAGCTCGGTCTTCAGCTCGGCGATCTTGCGGTCCATGGCATCCCGCAGCGTCTTCGAGGTGTGGATGCCGAGATGGGCGCGCTTCTGCTCCAGCTCCTGCAACTGCTTCTGCTTTTCCTCGCGGTTCCGGCGAATCGGGGCGCCGTCGGACCGCTGTCCGTCAAAAGAACGCATAACTGACCCTACACTGGGTTTTCGGAGGGATGCCGTGGGCACGGCCCCGGGGGCCGCGCCGCATCCGCGGAAGCGCTGGCCTAACCGATCCGGGGGCCATCGTGCAAGCTGGTATGTCGTCCATCCTCGCGCTAGGGTCGCTGCCTTACGATCGAGGGGCGGGGACGTGCAGCCATCGACACGCAGCTTGCGACTCTGGAGCGCCGCGGCCCTGATGCTGCTGATCTGCCTGTTCGCCGTGGCCCCGGCCGGCGCCGGCCCGAAGGATCACCGCTTCCGCATCGTCGACGAGCTCGGACCCGACCAGATCGAGGAGCTGATCGCCGTCGGCATCGACGGCCGCACCGTCGGCGTCCTCCACGTCACCAGGGACGACCCGATCGCCGAGCTGCAGGTCAAGGTGCCGGCGGGGCGGGCGGTGCGCTACGAGCTGTGCGGTTTCCTGATCGTCGAGACGCCCGAGGGCGGCCGCCGCCAGCACCCGATCAACCACACCGGCACGATCGCGGACGCCGATGGGCGCGAGCTGAAGGCCTTCAACCAGAACAGCGAGATCTTCTTCCTGCAGGACAGCGCTCCGCAGGACGCCGATGCGGCGAAGACCGCGATCGTCGGCACCGGGCAATGCGCACAGCCGGTCGCCTGACGACACCACGATAGGACGGACACAGCCATGCAGACGCCCTGGATCGCCGATACGGCGCGCTACGAGACCGCCCCCTTCCGCCGCTCCGGCCGCAGCGGGCTGCAGCTGCCCGAGATCTCGCTCGGCCTGTGGCAGAACTTCGGCGGGGTCGACCACGTCGAGACCGGCCGTGCCGTGCTGCGCCGCGCCTTCGACCGTGGCGTCACCCATTTCGACCTGGCCAACAATTACGGCCCGCCCTACGGCTCGGCCGAGGAGAATTTCGGCCGCATCTTCGCCGCCGATTTCCGGCCCTATCGCGACGAGCTGCTGGTCTCGACCAAGGCCGGCTACGACATGTGGCCGGGCCCCTACGGCAATTTCGGCTCGCGCAAATACCTGGTCGCCAGCCTGGACCAGAGCCTCCAGCGCATGGGGCTCGACTATGTCGACATCTTCTACTCGCACCGGCTCGACCCCGAGACGCCGCTGGAGGAGACGATGGGCGCGCTCGACCATGTCGTGCGCCAGGGCAAGGCGCTCTATGTCGGCATCTCCTCCTACTCGCCGGAGGCGACGCGCCAGGCCGCGGCGATCCTGAAGGATCTCGGCACGCCCTGCCTGATCCACCAGCCCTCCTATTCGATGCTCAACCGCTGGATCGAGGACGGGCTGCTCGACACGCTGCAGGAGCTCGGCATCGGCTGCATCGCCTTCTCGCCGCTGGCCCAGGGCATGCTGACCTCGAAATACCTCGACGGCGTGCCGGAGGATTCGCGGGCCAAGCGCGGCCGGTCGCTGCGCTCCAACCTGCTGTCGGAGGGCAACATCGCGCGGATCCGGGAGCTGAACGCCATCGCCCAGCGGCGCGGCCAGACCCTGGCACAGATGGCGCTGACCTGGGTGCTGCGCGACCCGCGCGTCACCTCGGCCCTGATCGGCGCGCGGTCGGTGGCCCAGCTCGACGACAGCCTCGACGCACTGAAGGGGGCGCCGCTGACCGCCGAGGAGCTGGCCGGGATCGACCGGCACGCGCTCGACGGCGGCATCGACCTGTGGCGCGCCTCCTCGACCGCCAAGGCAAGCTAGGGGGTCGGGCGCAGGGGCTGGATCTGCGACGGCAGCCGGTTGTCGTTCGCCGCCGTCAGGCAGGCGATGTCGCCGCCGCCGGCGGTGGTGAGCTGCGGGTAGAGCGCCAGCAGCCGCCGCGTCACGCCGTTGGTCCAGCCGAAGCCGTCCTGGTTGGGATACTCCCCACCACCGGCGCCGAGCAGGGTGCCGGAGACGTCGTACTTCTCGGTCAGCTTGCCGGTCTCGGCATAGACGTCGGCGACCCGTTCCGTCCAGCGCCGGGCGATGGTCTCGGCCAGAGCGTCATGGCCATAACGCGCCAGGCCGCGGACCGCCAGCCACTGCAGCGGCGCCCAGCCGTTCGGCGCGTCCCATTGCTGCCCTGACGCGGTCTCGCTGGTCAGGAGGCCGCCGGGCGCGAGCAGCCGGCGCTCCAGCGTCTGCGCGACCTGCCCGGCCTGTTCCGGATCGGCGAGGCCGAAGAACAGCGGGTAGGCTGTCGCCAGGGTGACCGCGCCGGTGCGCCGCCCCTCGCGCCACAGATAATCGGTGAAGACGCCGGCCTCCGGGTCCCACAGGACCTTGCCGATCGCCGCGGCGCGCAGCTTGGCACGGGCCTCCAGCTCCGCCGCCTGCTCCGGCCGCTGCGTCGCCGCATAGGCCTTCGCCAGGACGGTTTCCAGCTCGGCCATCAGGCTGTTGAGGTCCGGCGGCACCAGCGCCGTGGTGCGGATGCCGGCGAGGGTCTTGCCGTCGGCGAGCCAGCGCGAGGAGAAGTCCCAGCCGCTCTCCGCCGCGGCCCGCAGGTCGCGATAGACCTCGGCCGGGGCGCGGTTGGTCGCCCGTGCGGTCTCGACATCCTCGCGGTAGGATTCGTCGCGCGGCTGGTCGCTGTCGTCCCAGTAGCGGTTCATGAGGGTGCCGTCGGGCAGCCGGACCACACGGCGATGGGCCTCCCCGGGGGCCAGCGAGTCGGCGCCGTCCATCCAGAAGGCGTATTCCCGGGCCAGGCTGGGCAGGAAGGCCTTGTAGGTCGCGGCCGGGTCGTCGCTGCCTTCGGCCACCAGCTCGACCATCGCCGCGAAGAAGGGCGGCTGCGACCGGCTGAGATAATAGCTGCGGTTGCCGTTCGGGATGTGGCCGTAGCGGTCGATCAGGCTGGCGAAGTTCGCCAGAACGTCGCGCGCCAGATCCGCCCGCCCGCTCTCGATCAGGCCGAGCATGGTGAAGTAGGAATCCCAGTAGTAGACCTCGCCGAAACGCCCGCCCGGGACGACATAGAGGTTCGGCAGCGGCAGCAGGGAGGAATGCGGGTCGGACCGGGTCGGCGGCCGTTTCAGCACGTCCCACAGCGCGTCGATATGGCTGCAGACGTCCTGGCCGGGGACCGAGCGGTAGCCGCTGTCATGCTCCGCCGGAGGCGTGAAGTATCGGCGTACGAAGGCCGCCAGATCGAAGCCGGCCTTCCTCTTCTCCTCGGCGTAGCGGCGCAGGATCACGCGCGGCTCCGCCTTCGGCTGGGCATCGACGAAAGTCTTGCCGTCGGGAAAGACCTGCTGCAGTTGCACGTCCCGGAACAGCTCGCCATAGACCTGCGACGGCGGCTGTTGGGCCAAGCCAGGCAGCGCGACGAGCGAGAGGCCCAGCAGGAGCAGGACGGCGCGGGCGCGGGAGAGATTCATGGGAGATTCTCCAGGCCTTATGACAGGAACATAGGGTCTGCCATCAGGCCCGGCCAGATCGTCGAGGCTGCGTCAGACCGGCGCGGCCCGCCGCCGAGCATCGACCGCGGTGATGAAGCCGGCATAGCTCCAGCCCAGATGCTTGGCCGAGGTCTGGGCGCCGGTCGCGCGGTCGATTTGTTCGGACAGCGCGCCGTCGGGCGGGGTAAAGGCCTGGACCGTGGCCAGGAAGGCGTCGCCGCGATCGCGGAAGGCGGCGGCCAGGCGCCGGCTGTCGACGTCTTCCTCCCGCGGCTCGGCGGCCAGAACGCGAGTGACGAAGCCGCGGTTGTCGGCGGTCAGCGCGAAGGCCGCGCCGCCCGCCAGTGCCGCCGCCAGGCGACAGTGGAACTCCGCTGCGGCGAGAGTCGCGATATACCAGGCGCCGCCGCCGCAGTAGCGGTCCTCGCGATAGCGGCCGAGCGCCGGGGCAGGGCGCCCGGCATTGATCGGGAACAGGCCCGCGAACAGGTCCTCCAGCGCAACCAGCGTCGCCTGGGCTTTCGGGTCCAGCACGCTGTGCGGCCCGGACGGAAGCCCGGCATGGAGCACGCCGAGGATCGCGGCGATGTCGAGATCGCGGCCCGCCGTGCCGGACGCAGCCGGCAGCAGGCTGGCATAGGCCCGGGTCTCGGGCCGCCAATGGCCATCAAGCGCCGTCGCAAGGGCCGAGGAGGCGTCCCGGCACCGCCCGGCGGCCTCGGCGTCGCCCTGCGCCTCGAGCCACTCCGCCCCGCGGCGCAGTGCGGCGCACTGCACCACGCGGGTGTAGTAATCGTGGCCGAGGCTGTCTTCCCAGATCTCGAAGCTGGGCTCGGCGTGATGCGCCAGGACGAAGTCCAGGTCGATGCGCAGCAGTGCGGCCGCTTCGTCCCGGACATCCAGCTCCAGCACGCCGTCGTCGAGGCAGCGCTGCAGGATCAGGGCCCGCAGCGCCGATCCGTCATGCTGCGGCCGCGACCAGTTCAGCGTGTCCAGCGTGCCGTCCGGGTTGACCCGGACCTCGCCCCAGACCCGGTCGCCGGCGACGCCGCGCAGATCGGTCTCGGACCGGACATGCTGCACGACATCGGGGTCGACGCCCTGCCGTGGATCGCCCTTGGCCAGGACATCGGCGCCGGTCAGGCCGCGCAGGCCGAGGCTGAAGCGGATGAAGTCGCGGATATGGCCGGCGTCCTCGGCCGGCCGCGTGCCCTGCGCCACGAGGATCCTGAGCGCATCCATCACCAGCGCCGAATCCCGGAACCAGTGGAAGAAATAGTCCGGGTCGGGGTCGTAGGCGCCCATCACCGCCGAGGCCACGACCGATCCCGGCCGCGGCACGATGCGCTGGCGGAAGGGCGGCCGCTCCTTCACCAGATGGGTGGCGGAGACGCCGAGCGTCAGGTCGCGGGCGGCGATCGCGTATTGCCGGTCGAGCCAGCCCGTGAAGGCGGTGTCTGTCGTAGGAGGTGTCATCGACCAGATTGAGATCTGAAATGAAGATCGCTTGCTAACTCTTTAATGTCATTGCCGGGTCAAGCCCGGCATGACAAATGAGTTCGGTCTGAACGCGCCCGAGGAGCTCAAGCCTCGATCAGGCCGAGACGGGTCTCGATCCGGTCGAGCCGCTTTTCGATTTTGTCGAAGCGCACGGAGTGCTCGGCCAGAACGACTTCGATTCGCGCGGTGTTGACCTCGAGCCGCCCGACACGGGCGGTCAAGTCGTCCAGGCGATCGACGACGCGGTCCATGCCGGCACGGAGATGCCGGAGATGTTCGAGGACGAGGTTTTCGGTCTTCTCGTTCATGGGCGGGCCAGTCTAGCAGAATTCCCGGGAGTAGGGCGATGACAGCCGTCACCGCTTTCCCAGATGCGGGCTCTCGAAGCCGAGGTTGCGCAGGCCGCGCTGCACGTCCGGATCGCTCATGAACAGCCGCCACAGCAGGCCGCTGCGGTGGTTCTCGATCATCACCACGATCGGCCCCTGGTCGATCGCCAGATAGGTGTCGGCCACCCAATCGGCCTGCTCGGAGAAGGCGTCGACGAAGCCGTATCTGTCCCAGATCCGGTCGCCCAGCTTTTCGTAGAAATGCCGCAGCGCCCGCATCGACTGCTCGGGCGTGTAGGGCATCGCCGACAGGGCCGCGGTCGGGGTGATGACGCCGAGGTCATTGTCCGGCGCATGGGCCGAATAGCCGCCCGGGGTGTCGCTGGCCGTGAGGCCCCAGCAGTCCGGCCCGTAGCCCTTGAAACCGTTCGGATTGCGGACGCAGTGTTCGTGGTTGATCAGCGTGTGCCGGCGGTTCTGCTCCCAGTAGTCGGCGTACTGGTCCTTCAGGCCGCGCGGGTCGAGGCCGAGGAAGGAGTAGTGGCTGAAGAACAGCGGCCCGCCATAGGGCATGCCCAGCGGCAGCTCGATGTCGTAGTAGCTGCGCTGGCTCAGGAACCAGCGGCCGACAGCCCAGCCGCGGTGATAGACCTCGGCGTCGATGGCGTAGCGCGGCGAGGACGCGGCCATGACATAGGTGATCAGGCACTCGTTCCAGCCGCGGATCTCGTGGCCCAGGCCCCAGCCGTTGTTGGCGCCCCAGTGCCAGAACAGCACATTCAGCCCGCCGCGCGTGTACCAGTTCCACTCGGTCTCGTTCCACAGCCAGCCGATATGGTTGCGCAGCTCGGTCTCGGCGGCGGTGTCGCGGTCGAAGTAGCGGCGGGCGGTCAGCAGCCCCTGGAACAGGAAGGCGGTCTCGACCAGGTCGCCGCCATCATCCTTGCGGCTGAACGACACCGTGGCGCCCGTGCGACCGTCGAGGAAATGCGGGAACACGCCGTGATGCGAGGTGGTGTGCTCCAGGTGGCGGACGATGGTCATCAACCGCTCCACTGCGGCCGCTCGCGCGATCCAGCCGCGTTCCGCCGCGACGATGATCGCCATGATGCCGAAGCCGGAGCCGCCGGTCGTGACCCAGTCGTTCGGCGCCTTGCCGGCGCGGTCGGTGCGGTCGGGGATCATGCCGCTGACCGGATGCGCCACCTCCCAGAAGAACTGGAAGGTCTGGCGCTGCACGAGGTCGAGCAGGGCGTCGTCCGACAGCGCCGCGGCGCCCTTCTTCGGAGCACGGCGGGTTGCGGCAGGCCGTTTGGTCATTCCATCGGGTCTCGGTGGTGGAGCAGGGGGGCGAAGCCGGCGGAGGAGGGGATCGCCCGCCGCGGCGGCCGGCCGATCGGGATCCGGCGCTCGCCCGTGACCTCGTCGGTCAGGTGCAGCCGCAGGACGCGGGTGTAGAAGCCGTTCTTGACCTCGCGCCGGGCGATGGTGATCACCGCCGTCTCCGGCAGCTCCTGCTCGAAGATCGACATCGCGGTCTTCCGCCGCTCCTCGTCCAGCGCGTCGACCATCTCGTCGATGAACACCCATTGCGGCTTGTGCAGCAGCAGCCGGGCGAAGGTCAGGGTCTGCAGCTCGTCGCTGGTCAGCTCCTTGTCCCAGTTCTTGACCTGGTCGAGCGAGATCTCGTGATGCCCCATCTCGGTGCGCCGCAGCGCGGAGCAGATCTGCTCGTCGGTGAAGCCGGATGCAGCCATCGGGTAGGTCAGGGCATCGCGCAGCGCGCCGGGCGGCAGGTAGGGCCGCTGCGGCAGGAACATGGTGCGGGCCTGGGGCGGCATCAGGATGCGGCCGGTGCCCCAGGGCCACAGCCCGGCGAAGGCGCGGAACAGCGTGCTCTTGCCGCCGCCGGTGCGGCCGACGATCAGAACGTGCTCGCCCGGCTTGATCTCGACCTGCTCGTCGTCCAGCACCGCCAGGCCGCCGGCCGACAGCACGCCCAGTTTCTCGAAGCCCAGCGTGTCGCCGGTGCCTTCGGCGATCTCGATCCTGCGCGGCTCCCCGTTCAGGGTCTCGAGCGTCACCAGGGTCTCACGGAAGCTCATCACGCGCAGCAGCGTCGCCCGCCAGTCGGCCAGGTTGCTGAAGTTGTCGACGTACCAGCGCAACGCCTGCTGCACCTGGACGAAGGCGCCGACCGCCACCATCAGCTCGCCGAAGGTCAGGTCACCGCCGAAGTAGCCGGGCGAGGCGACCAGGATCGGGGCGACGATGGTGAACCAGCCATAGCCGGCGGTCACCCAGGTCAGGTTGGTGACGGCGCGGACATAGCGCAGCATCACCGTGATGATCCGGTCGAGGTCGCCGTCCAGCCGGCGCCGCTCATCGGCCTCGCCGCTGTCCAGAGTGATGCCGTCGACATGTTCGTTGACCCGGACCAGCGCCGCGCGCAGATCGGCCTCGCGGGCGTAGCGTTCGGCATTGATGTTGATCAGCGGCCGGCCGACGCGCCAGCTCACCCAGGAGGCGGCGGCGGCGTAGAGCAGGGCGCACCACACCATGTAACCGGGGATCGACAGCGCCATGCCGTCGACCCTGAGGACGATGCCCTGGGACAGGATCCACAGCACGCCAACGAAGCTGATCAGCAGCAGGGTCGACTGCAGCAGGCCGATGCCGAGATCGGTCGACAGCTCGGTCAGATGGCGCGTGTCCTCGTGGATGCGCTGGTCCGGGTTCTCGCCGATCTCGCCGGCGCCGGCCAGGCGGAAGGCGCGCTTCGGCTTCAGCCACTCGCCGAACAGGTCGCGGGTCAGCCCGGCCCGCAGCCGCACCTTGAGCGTCTGGTTGAGCCAGGCCTGGGCGACATTGAGCGTCAGCAGCACGCCGGCGATGAAGACGAAGACCACCAGCTGATGGAGGAAACCGATCAGGCTCTTCTGCGCCAGCGCGTCGTAGAAGGGCTGGTTCCAGGCGTTCAGCCGGATCTGCGCCGCCGCGGTCAGGGCGACGACGATGACGACGCCGACGATGAGGATCAGGATCCGCTTCCAGTCGGGCGATGCCCGCAGCGTCCGGAACAGGGTCAGGAGCTGAGAGGGGAGAGTCTGGCTGACGATCGATGGGCCGTCACCAGCAGCCGTGTGCGACGCCTCGGGCGCCTGTGCCATTGAACCTGTCCGATCCCTACCGCTTCTTGCGCTCCCCTTCGGGATGCTTGCCTCGATCATACCCAGAGACGCGATGTCGGTCGTGCACCGAATTGAAACACCAGGTTTTGTGCGGGCTTGCGCTCCCATCACGCCACCCGTTCCGCACGGGCGACGACGCAGCGACGGTAGACTCGGTGGGAAAGCGCCCCGCAATCGATCGACAATCGTTCAGTGTCGTGACGCACCGAAGCGGCAGAAGAAACCGCTCCCTGCCTCGTCATATCGACAATCATGTCACTTCTAATGATCCGCATCTCAGAAACAAAATGACTGCTACATTGAGAGAAAGCTGATAAAATCCAGCGCAAGACAGGATCTCTAATGCAAGGGTAGCATGGAGTCTGGGCCGATCCTCCATCAATATCGGATGAAGCCGGCGAAACGAGGGCAGCATCGCCACATTGTCGAGTATCGTGAGATTCCGGCCACAGCGATGACCGTCCTGACGCGGCAATCGACCGAATCTGGCGAGTCAGAGGAATCGAGACATGGGCCGTGTCCATGTCGGCATGGAAACACGGGCCGCCGACCCGGGCTGTGACCGTCGTAACAGCTGCGCCCGGGCCGTTCCCGGTTGCCTGGCCGCGTCAGAACGACACGCGGTCGCCGCCCTTCAGCTCCAGGATCTCGCGGGCCTCGTCCGGCGAGGCGATCTCGAGGCCGAGCCCCTCGATGATCTGGCGGGCGAGACGGACCTGCTGGGCGTTCGAGTCCGCCAGCTTGCCGGGGCCGGCCCAGAGCGAATCCTCCAGCCCGACGCGGACATTGCCGCCCATCGCCGCCGCCATCGCCGCGATCGGCAGCTGGTTGCGCCCGGCGCCCAGCACCGACCATTCGTACTGGTCGCCGAACAGCCGGTCGGCGGTGCGCTTCATATGCGCCACATCCTCCGGATGCGGGCCGATGCCGCCGAGGATGCCGAACACGGTCTGGACGAACAGCGGCGGCTTCACCAGGCCGCGCTCGAGGAAATGGTGCAGGTTGTAGAGATGCGAGGTGTCGTAGCACTCGAACTCGAAGCGGATGCCGTCGTCGCCCAGCGTCCGCAACACGAACTCGATGTCCTTGAAGCTGTTGCGGAACACCAGGTCGCGCGAGGCTTCCAGCGCCTCCGGCTCCCAGGCATGCTTGAACTCCTTGAAGCGGTTGAGCATCGGGAACAGGCCGAAATTCATCGACCCCATGTTCAGCGACGCGACCTCCGGCTTGAAGGTCTGGGCCGGCAGGATGCGCTCCTCGACCCGCATCCAGGGGGCGCCGCCGGTGGTCAGGTTCACGACGCAGTTCGAGCGCTGCTTGATCACCTTGAGGAAAGGCTCGAAGGCCTGCGGCGTCTGGTCGGGCTTGCCGGTCTCCGGGTCGCGGGCGTGCAGATGGACGATGGCGGCCCCGGCCTCGGCCGCGCCGATCGCCGCCTCGGCGATCTCGGCGGCGGTCACCGGCAGGTGGGGCGACATCGACGGGGTGTGGATCGCCCCGGTGACGGCGCAGGTGATGACGATCTTGCGGCTCTTGGCCATCTGGTCTGTCCTCTGGCTCAGGAAACGGTCGGGTCTTCGGGCTGCGCCGCCTTGTGGGCCTTCAGCGCGGCGAGGCGGCGGTCGCGCCAAGCGCTGCGGGCGGCCAGCCGGGCGGCGTCCGGGGCCTCGCCCCAGCCGGCCAGCAGGCGGGCGACGGTCGGGCCGTCCCACACCTCCGGCTTGGCCGGGTCGGCGGCGAGGCGGCGGTAGAAGCCGGTATAGCGGGCGCAGTAGTCGGGGATGCCACCCGGCGCGTTCAGCTCGATCGTGCCGAAGGGGCCGAGGAAGGACCAGCGCAGGCCGAGCCCGTCCTTGATGGTCTTGTCCAAGTCCTGCGGACTGATCACGCCGTCGCCGACCAGCCGGAAGGCCTCGGCCAGGAGGGCGCCCTGCAGGCGGTTCAGCACGAAGCCCTCGACCTCGCTGTGGACCGTGACCGGCTCCTGCCCGACGGCGCTGTAGATCCGACGCGCCCGCTCGATCGTCTCCGGCGCGGTCCAGGGCGCGCCGCACAGCTCGACCACCGGCACCAGATGCGGCGGGTTCACCGGATGAGCGACCAGGCAGCGGTCGCGACCGGCGAGGCCCTCGGTGAAGCGCGAGGCGACGATGGCCGAGGTGGAGGAGGCGAGGATCGCGTCGCGCGGCGCCAGCCGGTCCAGCTCGGCGAAGGCCGCGCGCTTGATCCCGACGTCCTCGGGAAGGTTCTCCTGCACCAGCTCGGCCTCGGCCACAGCCTCAGCCATCGACTCTGCGGCCCGGACCCGCGCCGCAGCGCCGGCCGGGTCGTCGACCAGGCCGTGGCTGGCGAGATCCACCAGCCCCTCGGCGATCAGCCCCGGCGCGGCGTCGAGGGCGGCGGCGCTGGCGTCGGTCAGCCGCACCTGCCAGCCGGCGGCGGCGAAGACGATCGCCCAGGATCGGCCGATCAGCCCGGTGCCGATGATCGCGACGGTCGACATGCGTTCCTTCCTTTCACAGCCAGAGCACCTTGCGGCGCAGGTCGAGGTCGTCCCGCAGCGCCTGCGACGGGCCGGCATGGATCACGCGGCCCCGCTCCAGCGCCACGGTACGATCGGACAGGGCGAGCGCCAGGTCCAGATTGTGGTCGACGATGACGATCGAGAGGTCTTGGCGCAGCCGGTCGAAGCTCTCGAACAGCTGCTCGACCACCGCCGGGGCCAGCCCCTCGAACGGCTCGTCCAGCAGCAGCACCCGGACGTCGCCGGATAGGGCGCGGGCCACCGCCACCATCTGCTGCTCGCCGCCCGACAGGTAGTCGGCCGGGGTGTGCAGCCGTTCCCGGATCCGCGGGAAGTACTCGAAAATGCGGTCGAGGTCCCAATGCGTGCCGTGGCCGCTGCGCCGCTGCGACCGGCCGAGGCCGAGATTCTCGGCGACGGTCATGCCGGCGAACAGGCCGCGCCCCTGCGGCACGTAGCCGATCCCCAGCCGCGCGATCGCCGCCGACGGCAGCCCGGCGATCTCGGCGCCGTCCAGCCGGATGCTGCCGGTGGCGGGCGGGGCGATGCCGATCAGGGTCTTCAGCAGGGTCGACTTGCCGGCGCCGTTGCGGCCCAGCAGGGCGACGATCTCGTGCCGGTGCAGGGCGAAGGCGACATCGGCCAGGATGTGGCTCTTGCCGTAGAAGGTGTTGACGCCCTCCAGGCCCAGCAGCGTCTCGGGTTCGGCGGCGCTGGGCCGCGGCTTCGCCGCCACCGCGGCGGCGCCGGAGCCGATATAGACCTCCTGCACCCGGGGATCGCCGCGGGCGTCCTCGACCGTGCCGTCGACCAGCACCCGGCCCTCGTTCATCACCGTCACCGCATCGGCGATCTGGAACACGCGGTCGAGGTCGTGCTCGACCAGCAGCACCGGGATATCGGCGGAGATGTGCTTGACGATGTCGCCAACGCGCTGCCGCTCCGCCGCCGCCAGCCCGGCCAGCGGCTCGTCCAGCAGCAGCAGGCGCGGCCGGGTGGCGAGCGCCAGCCCCATGTCGAGCAGCCGCTGCCCGCCATAGGACAGGGTGCCGGCCTCGGCCCGCTCGATCCCCGTCAGGCCGAGATATCGCAGCAGCGCCGCGGTCTCGGCCTCGATCTCCGGGATGGCGCGGGCGGCGCGCCAGGGGGCGAAGCGCCGCGGGTGCCGCGCCTGCACCGCCAGCCGCAGGTTCTCCTCGACGCTCAGCGCCGGGAACAGGTTGGTGATCTGGAACGACCGGCCGATGCCGGCGGCGCAGATCCGCTCCGGCGCCAGGCCGGCGATGTCGCACCCGTGCAGGGCGATGCCGCCGGCGTCGGGCGTGAACATCCCGGACAGCAGGTTGAACGCCGTGGTCTTGCCGGCGCCGTTCGGCCCGATCAGCGCGTGCAGCGACCGGTCGCGGACCGCGATGTCGACGCCTTCGACCGCGCGGATGCCGCCGAAATGCTTCGCGAGACCCGAGGCGACGAGGACCGGCCCGCCGCCATGGCCGGCCGGGCGCAGGAAATCCGGCAGGGCGCCGGCGGCTCCGGCCTGCCGGCCGGCCATCGCCGCGGTCCCCGCCGGCGGTGGGCGCAGGGTGGTCAGGATGCGTCCCGCGATGCCGACAAGGCCGTTCGGCGAGAACAGGATGAAGCCGACGAAGAGCAGCCCGAACCACAGCAGCCAGTCCGGCGTCCAGATCGACAGGAACTCGCGGAACAGGATGTAGAACAGGGCCCCGAGCGCCGGCCCCAGGAAGCTGCGCATGCCGCCGATCACGACCATGGCCAGGAGCTCGCCGGAGAAGGCGATCGACAGCGGGTCGGCCGAGGCGAAGCGGTGGTTGAACACCGAAAGCACGCCGGCCAGGCCCGTGATTCCCGCCGACAAGGCGAAGCCCAGCAGCTTGATGCGCGTGGTCGGGTAGCCGATGAAGCGCGCCCGCTGCTCGTTCTCGCGGATCGCGACCAGCACGGTTCCGGCCGGCGAGGCGTGGAAGCGCCGCAGCGCCAGCACGACGGCGAAGCCGATCACGGCGACCATGGCGTAGTAGGTCCAGGACTCCTCGAGGTCGAAGCCCAGCAGCGCGCCGCGCCGCAGCCCGCCGAGCCCGTTCTCGCCGCCGGTCAGGGCGGTCCACCGGAAGGCGACGGCGTAGAGCAGGGCGGTCAGCGCCAGGGTCAGAAGCGAGAAATAGACGCCGCGCCGCCGCAGCACCAGCAGGCCGGCGGCGGCCGCAGCAATCAGGACGAAGGCGACGGCGAACAGGCCCGGCAGCACGATCCCGCCGGGAAACCAGTGCAGCTGCGCCAGAGCCGCGGCATAGGCGGCGAGGCCGAACCAGGCGCCATGGCCGAAGGAGACTAGGCCGGTCCGCCCGACCAGGATGTTGAGGCCCAGGCAGGCGATGGCGAAGACCACGACGTCGGTCGCCGAGGTCAGGGTCAACCCGACCGCGAGCAGCAGCCAGGGCAGCAGCACCAGCCCGAGCGCGGCAACGATGAGGGCGAGGACATCCTTCCGCATCCCGGACATCCTCATTCGAAGCGCAGGATGCGCTCGCCGAACAGGCCGCGCGGGCGCAGCAGCAGGACGAGCGCCATCAGCGCGTAGACCGCGGCCTCGGCGGCGGAGGGGTAGACCGTCACCATCACCCCGCGCAGCGCGCCGACGAGGAGGGCGGCCAGGACCACGCCCCAGAAGGAGCCGAGCCCGCCGATGACCACGACGACGAAGGCCCCGGTCAGGATCTCGGCCCCCATGGCGGGATGGACGCCGGCGATCGGCGCCAGCATCACTCCGGCCAGCGCCGCCAGGCCGACGCCGAGGAAGACCACGGCGCCCATATAGGGGGCGAGCGAGATGCCCAGCGCCCCGACCATGTCGGGGTTCTGCACGCCGGCGCGCACCACCCGGCCGAAGGCGGTGCGCTGCAGCAGCCACCACAGAGCCGCGACGATGACGACGACGCCGGCCAGGATGGTCAGCCGATAGCGCGACAGCACGAAGTCGCCGAGGAAGACCTGGCCGCGCAGCATCCGCGGGATGGAATAGGGCAGGGGCGCCGCGCCGAAGCCCATGCGCAGCAGCTGCTCGATCACCATGGCCAGGCCGAAGGTCAGCAGCAGCGACAGGATCGGGTCGGCCCGGTAGAAGCGTCGGAACAGGAATCGTTCCAGCAGCAGCCCCAGCAGCCCGACGGCCACCGGGGCGGCGACCAGCGACCCGCCATAGCCGATGCTGGGCGTCAACGACACCGCCAGATAGGCGCCGATGGCGTAGAAGGCGCCATGCGCCAGGTTGACGATGCCGCCGAGGCTGAAGATCAGCGACAGCCCCAGCGCGATCAGCAAGGTGATCGCACCGGTGAACAGGCCGTTGACGATCTGCTCGGTCAGGAGGGCGACGACCACAGGGTCAGCTCGGCATCACGCAGGCGGCTTCCTCCTCGGTCGGCGCGATCGCCTCCAGCGGCTCCTCCGGGCCCGGCACCGGCGGCGAGGAGGTGAAGATGTCCCACTGGTTCTCCACCTCGTCCGGCGGCAAGGCGGTGATCGCATAGAGCTCGGTCATCAGCTGGTGGTCGCGGGCGCGGAAATGGCCCTCGCGCGTCTTCATCACGTCGAACTTGGCGCCCTTCTCCAGGTATTCGACGATCGCCGGGCTGTCGGTGGTCTTGGTCTCGGCGATGGCGCGGACCAGGATCTTCAGCGCGTTGTAGTCGCCCCAGGCCTGGTTCTCCGGCGGCTTGCCGTATTTCTGGCTGAAGGCCTCGACGAAGGCCTTCGAGGCCGGCGTGTCGACCTTGTGGTGCCACAGCGACGGCCAGGTGCCGAGGAAGTTGCCCTCGCCGGCGCCCCAGGCCACCGCGGTGTCGAAGCCGAAGCCGGCGACCGGGAAGGACAGGCCGTATTCGGCGTATTGCTTGATGAAGTTGGTGATCTGGTTTCCGGCTAGGTTGGAGATCACCAGGTCCGGCGCCGCCTGCCGGATCTTCAGGAGATAGGCGGAGAAGTCGGTGGCGTCGGTCGGAACCAGCTCGTCGGCGGCGAACTGGCCGCCATTCTGCTCCATGAAGCGCTTGGCCACCTTCAAGAGGTCGTGGCCGAAGGCGTAGTCGGCGGTCAGCGAATACCAGCGCTTGCCCTTGACCAGATCGGTCTGCAGCAGCGCCCGGCCGACCGACTTCACATACATCGAGTTCGCGCCCTCGACATGGAACATGAAGCGCTTGCAGTCGGCGCCGCGCAGCGCGTCGGAATTGCAGCCGGTGTTGAAGAACAGGATCCTGCTGCGCTGCGCCACCTGGGAGATGGCGAGGCCGGAGGCGGAGGAGATCTCGCCGATGATGGCCGCCACCTTGTCGCGCTCGACCAGGCGCTCGGCCTTGGCCGAGGCGGTCTGTGGATTGACCGAATCCTCGACGATCAGCTCGACCGGCCGGCCCAGCACGCCGCCGGCGGCATTGATCTCCTCGGCCGCGAGCTGCACCGCCATCACGGCGTATTCGCCGAGCGGGCCGAGGAAGCCGGTGCGCGGCGTCAGATGGCCGATGCGCAGCGCATCCGCCTGGGCGCGGACGATGGCCGGCATGCCGAGCGTGGCAACGGCGGCGGTGGAAGCGGCGCCCTGCAGCAGGGCACGCCGAGTGAATCGGTGGTCTCCGGGCATTGGGATCCTCCCTCGTCAGACGCCGGCTTGGTTTCGTCCGTTCGAGCCGCGGCCGGACGGTCTGTGCCGTCCTTGCCGTGATCTGTGATCACAGTTAGGCTGGCCGAAATCGAGAGGCTTGTCGAGTCCCGGAAGGAGATAGGCTGAAGCATGGGCACCGGGCTGGCCGGCATGGCGCGGATCGAGCGGGTGACGCTCGGCGAGCGCGCCTATGGGGCGCTGCGCGAGCTCCTGCTGTCCGGCGCCGTGGCCCCGGGCGAGAAGCTGTCGCTGCGCAGCGTGGCGGCGACCCTCGGCGTCTCGATCATGCCGGTGCGCGAAGCGGTGAGCCGGCTGGTCGCCGACGGCGCGCTGGCGGTGCTGCCGAACCGGGCGGTCACCGTGCCGGTGATGACCCATGCCAAGTTCCGTGAGCTGACCACCGTCCGCCTCGCCGTCGAGGGCTTCGCCGCCGAGCAGGCGGCCGCCGGCCGGTCGGAGGCCGACCTCGCCGGGATCCGCCGGCTGGACGAGGCGTTCCGCCGCGAGGTCGAGGCGCCCCGGGCCGACGCTCTGGCGGCGCTGCGGCTGAACAAGGAGCTGCACTTCGCCATCTACGCCGCCACCGGCCTGCCGTCGCTGGTCGCGATCATCGAGGGGCTCTGGCTCAAGGTCGGGCCGGTGATCAACCTGGACCTCAAATCATCGACCGAGCGCCTCGTCTCCGGCGGGGCGGAGGGGTTTCATGCCGACTGCGTCGCGGCGATCGCGGCGCGGGACGGGCCGGCGGCGCGCGCGGCGCTGACCGCGGACATCGAGAACGCCGCCCGCTTCATCGTGGCGACCGGCCGGCTGCCGGACTGAACAACCGAGGAGGAGAACGTCATGGATCTCGGCATCAAGGGCCTGCGCGTCCTGGTCACGGCCGGCGCGTCCGGCATCGGGCGGGAGATCGTCCGCGCCTTCGTGGAGGAGGGGGCGCGGGTGCATGTCTCGGACGTCGACCGGGCAGGGCTCGAGGCGCTGGCGGCGGAAAGCCCGGCGATCAGCGCGACCCCGGCCGACATGTCCGACCGGGCGGCCGTGGCCCGGCTGTTCGACGAGGCCTTGGCGGCGCTGGGCGGGCTCGACTGCCTGGTCAACAATGTCGGCATCGCCGGCCCGACCGGCCGGGTCGACCAGATCGATCCGGAGGAGTGGGATCGGACGCTGGCCGTCAACATCACCGGCCAGTTCAACTGCACCCGACTGGCCGTGCCGCATCTGGCGAAAAGCGGCAACGCCAGCATCGTCAACCTGTCCTCCTCGGCCGGGCGGCTGGGCTTCCCGCTGCGCACGCCCTACGCGGCATCGAAATGGGCGGTGGTCGGCTTCACCAAGTCGCTGTCGATCGAGCTCGGGCCGCTCGGCATCCGGGTCAACGCGATCCAGCCCGGCATCGTCGAGGGCGACCGGATCCGCCGGGTCTTCGCCGCCAAGGCGGCGCAGCGCGGCGTGACGGCCGAGGCGATGCAGGAACAGTCCCTGGCGCAGGCCTCGATCCGGGAGATGATCCAGCCGCGCCAGCTGGCCGACCAGATCCTGCTGCTGGCGTCGCCGCGCGGCCGCACCATCTCCGGCCAGGCGATCAGCATCTGCGGCGACCTCCAGTCGCTGGCCTGAAAGACTGGTCCATCCGAGGGGCGTCGCCTCTCCCGCGGCCCCTTCCCGCGGGGGAGGCCATCCGATCAGTGATGGACCGCGCGATCCTCGTCCCCACGAAGGGCATGCCGCGCCCGCGCCAGGCGGGAGCGGATGGTGCCGATCGGCACGTGCAGGCGCTCGGCGGCCTCCTCATAGGAGGCGCCGTTGATCGCCACCAGGCGCAGCACCTCGCGATGGCTGCGCGACAGCGACGGCCAGCGTTCCTCCAGCTCGCGCACCTCGATCGCCTCGGTCTGGTTGGCCGGGGCAGGGAGGTCCCAGCCCTCGATCGGCACCATCTCGGTCTGGTTGCGCTTGCCCGAGACGAATTTCGAGAGATGGAGGCGGCGCATCATGACGATGAGCCAGGCCACGATGTTGCTGCCGGGGCGCCAGAGGTGGAGCTTGAGGGCAGCCCGCAGCAGGGTCTCCTGGATCAGGTCGTCGGCATCCGCGCGATTGCGGGTCAGGCTCACGGCATAGCGCCGGAGGTCCGGAATGCAGGGAGCGACGGTCGCGAGGAACTGTCGCTCGGTTGCGGCTGAGATGGCCGGCATCGGGGAGCGTCCGTGTTGCGACTGACTACACCGACGAAACCAATGGGCACCCCGACTGTTCCATTAAAATCGCTCTTCTTTCCGCCACGACGTGCAATGAAATTCCGCTTCGCTTGTCGTACATCGGCACGACGACGCCAGTTGGTTCGGTCAGCCTAACAATTGATAAGCGTTTCTCGACCGCTCCCGTACCGCAGAATCGGCCGCCTGATCGTCGATGTTCAGGAGTAACATTTATCAAAATTCGGCGATTTCTTTGCCGGATGAGCGCCGCGTCGGCGGATCGGCCTTTGTCGCAGCGCGGGCGGAACAATCGCCGGGGCTCGACCATTGCCTAGATGTCTCCGCCGCAGCGCGGCGGAAGGCGACCCTGCCAGCCTGATGGGGAGAGTCCAGTGAAACTCGTTCTGATCGCCGCTGCGGCGGTTCTCGCGGCCTCGCCGGCCCTTGCCGACTGCCGGTCCGATGCCCAGGCCCAGTCCGAGAAGGTCCGCACCGAGCACCAGCTCCTGAACGACCAGTCCAATGCGCCGTTGGCGGAGCAATGCCAGACCGGCTCCAGGCTGATCGCCGAAGCCAAGCGCCTGAACTCGATCCGCCGCACCTGCCAGGCGCAGCTGCAGCTCACGGCGCAGGATCTGCAGCAGCAGGATCAGCGGATCCAGGCGGCGGACCAGGAATACGCGGCCCGCTGCGGCGGCTGATCCGTCCCGCGCCGACAGGGCCGGCCCGGCGGGGCCGGCCCTTTCCATATCAGCGCGGCAGGGCATAGGCGATGATCGAATCCCCTGCCTTCGTGCCCAAGGAGCCGTGGCCGCCGGCGACCACGACCACGAACTGCCGCCCGCTCTGCTCCGAGCGGTAGGTCATCGGCGTGGCCTGGCCGCCCGCCGGCAGCCGATCCTCCCAGAGCTGGCGTCCGGTGGTCACGTCATAGGCGCGGACATACTGGTCGAGGGTCGAGGTCAGGAAGGCGACGCCGCCCGCGGTCATGATCGGCCCGCCCAGGCTGGGCACGCCCATGCGGAAGGGCAGGGGCACCGGCGAGCTGTCGCGGATCGTGCCGTTCTTGTGCTGGTAGACGATCTGGCCGCTGCGCAGGTCGACCCCGGCGACATAGCCCCAGGGCGGCGCCTGGCAGGGCAGGCCGAGCGGCGACAGGAAGGCGTTCAAGGCCACCATGAAGGGCGCGCCGTAGTTCGGGTTGACGCCGCCGGTCTCCTGCGTGCCCTGGATGTCCGACCCGCCTGCCGGCTCCTGTGCGCTTTCCTGCTTGCCTTCGGACGAAGCGTTCTCCCGCCGGATCAGCCGGTCGACGAAGGCCATGTAGTCCGGGTTGGCGAAGGCCACCTGGCGCACCGGGTCGACGGCGATGCCGCCCCAGTCGAAGACGCCGAAATTGCCGGGATAGACCAGCGTGCCCTGCTCGGACGGCGGCGTGAACGGGCCCTCGTAGCGCAGCGACCGGAACTGGATCCGGCACAGCAGCTGGTCGAACATGGTGGCGCCCCACATGTCGCGCTCCTCGAGCGGGCGGTCGGGCAGGAAGGTGAGGGCGGAGAAGGGCTGGGTCGGCGCGGCATGGTCGCCTTCCGCCGCGCCCTGCGGCACCGGCCGCTCTTCCACGGGGACGACCGGCTCGCCGGTGCGGCGGTCGAGGACGTAGATGTCGCCGCGCTTGGTCGGGGCGACCAGGGCCGGCACCTTGCCCAGTGGCAAATCGAGGTCGATCAGGCTGGGCTGCGAGCCGATATCCATGTCCCACAGGTCGTGGTGCACGGTCTGGAACACCCAGCGCGGCCGGCCGGTGGCGATCTCCAGCGCCACGATCGCGCTGGAATACCGCTCGGCCTCCGGCGTGCGCCTTCCGCCCCACTGGTCGGGCGGCTGGTTGCCCATCGGGATGTAGATCAGCCCCAGTGCTTCGTCGGCGCTGGAAATGCTCCAGCTGTTCGGCGAGCTGGCGACGTAGGTCTCGCCGGGCCCCAGCGGTTCGGTCCGGTCCGGCCGTCCGGGATCCCAGGCCCAGACCAGCCGGCCGGTGGTCGCGTCGTAGGCGCGGATCACGCCCGACGGCATGGTCACCGAGACGTTGTCGCTGACATTGCCGGCGATGATGACGAGGTCGCGGGTCACCACCGGTGGCGAGGTCGAGTAGTACATGCCCTCCTGCCGCTCCGGCATGCCCTGCCACAGGTCGACCTGCCCGTTCTCGCCGAAGCCGGGGCAGGGCCGGCCGGTGTCGGCGTCGAGCGCGATCAGCCGGGCGTCGGCGGTCGGCATGAAGATGCGGCGGCTGCAGTCGCCGGGCGTCGCGGCGGTGCCCGCCGCCTCGTGGTAGGAGACGCCGCGGCAGGTCAGGTGCTGCAGGGCCTTCGACTGCGAGATCTTCGGATCGTAGCGCCACGTCTCGCTTCCGGTCTCGGCGTCGAGCGCGATCACGAAATTGTGCGGCGTGCACAGGTAGAGCGTGTCGCGGACCTTGATCGGCGTCACCTCGTAGGTGGTCTCTCCGGGATCGTCCGGACCGCGGACGTCGCCGGTGCGGACATGCCAGGCGACCTGCAGCTGGGCGGCGTTCTCCGGCGTGATCTGGGCCAGGGGCGACCAGCGATTGCCGTAGGAGGACCGGCCATAGGCATGCCAGTCGCCGTCCGGAACGCCGCCATAGTCCTGCGGCACCGGCCCCTGGGCCGCCGGCAGCTCGCCCGGCCGGTCGTGCCCGTCGGTGACCATGGCCGCGATGCCGGCCACGGCCCCGATCAGCAGCGCGGCACCGAGCGGCAGGCCGGCGCCGCGCCAGGCCGCGGGCGCCGGATCCCCCGGGTCGCGGCGGAGGCCACGCGTGATCCAGGGCATCAGCAGCCAGACGCCGATCAGGAACACGATGTCGCCGCGCGCCGCCAACGGCCACCAGTCGAGGCCGATCTCGTCCACGGCCCAGGCGATGGTGCCGAGCACGACCACGGCATAGACCCACAGCGCCGCGGGGCTGCGGAACAGCAGCAGCAGGCCGGTCAGCACGAAGCCGAAGCCGGCGGCCAGATAGTACCAGGACCCGCCGAGGCCGAGCAGCCAGATGCCGCCGGCCCCGAGGGCGAAACCGAGCAGGATGACGAGCCCGGAGAGCCAGAGCATCGTCCGCAGGCCGCTTCGTTCCGGCATCGATGTCTCCATCCTTGGTTGTCCTCAGAATGCTCCAACCGGCATCCGCGGACTACAGTCCTGAGCGGACCTCCGAAGCGGCCGCAGGGATTGAGCTTGCCCGGAGGCCGCCGGCGTCAAGGTTGCGGAGGTGCGGCGATCATCGTCATCCGTGGGCGGCGGCCCCGCCGGACCGCCCGCGGCGCAGCAGCAGCGCCGCCGGGATCATCAGCAGGGCGACGATCGCGAGCGCCTGGAACACGTCGATATAGGACAGCAGCGAGGCCTGGTCCTCGACCAGCTGGCCGATCCAGTCGAAAGCCTGCTGCCGCGCCGTCGCCTCGGCCGCGCCCTGGGCCAGGAAATGCCCGGTCGCCTGGTCCAGCCCCAGCTGATAGGTCAGAGCCGACGGCGAGGCATGGCCGGCCAGATGGGTCTGGTGCAGCTGCGCGTTCTGGGCCAGGAGGGTGGTCGACAGCGACACGCCGATCGAGCCGCCGAGATTCCGCGCCACATTGATCAGCGCCGCCGCCTGGCCGGTCTTGTCGGGCGGCAGGTCGGCATAGGAGGCGGTGGTGATCGGCAGGAACAGGAACGGCAGCCCGATCATCTGGAACACCCGCGACCAGGCGAAATAGGTGAAATCCGCCTCCGGCGAGAGGGTGGTGAAGTGCCACATCGCCAGCGCCACCACCGTCAGCCCGCCCATGATCAGGTATTTCGGCGACACCAGGTTGGTGAGGCGGGAGGAGATCGGCATCAGCACGAACATCACCAGGCCGCCCGGCATCAGGGCGAGGCCGGCCCAGGTGGCGGTGTAGCCGTACTGCTCCTGCAGCAGCTGCGGCAGGATCTGGGTCGAGCTGTAGAGGATGGCGCCGACCGCCAGCATCACCAGGCAGGTGGTGCCGAACTGCCGGCGCAGCACCAGCCGGATATCGACGATCGGGTCCCTGCGCGACAGCTCCCACGGCACCAGCAGGGCCAGCGACACGAAGGAAATACCGGCGAAGGCGGTGATGAAGGCGGAGTCGAACCAGTCCTCGCGCTGGCCCTTGTCGAGCATGACCTCGAGGCAGCCGAGCCACAGCGCGACCAGCAGCAGCCCGATCCAGTCGACCTTCACCCCCCCGGCCAGGGCCTCTCGGCGCTCCCGCTTCAGCACCTCGGGCTCGACCAGCAGCCACTGCACCAGGAACAGCGAGGCGATGCCCATCGGCACGTTGATCAGGAAGATCCAGTGCCAGGAGAAGCTGTCGGTGATCCAGCCGCCGACGGTCGGGCCGAAGGTCGGGGCGACGATCACGGCGATGGCGTAGATGCCGAAGGCCTGGGCCCGCTTCTCCGGCGGGAAGCTGTCGGCCAGGATCGACTGCTCGCTCGGCGCCAGCCCGCCGCCGCCGAGGCCCTGCAGCACCCGGAAGAAGATCAGCATCTCCAGGCTGGTCGACAGGCCGCACATCAGCGACGCCAGGCTGAACAGGGCGACGCAGATCATGTAGAAGCGCTTGCGGCCGACCACGCCCTGCAGCCAGCCGCTGATCGGCAGCACCACGGCGTTGGCGACGAGGTAGCTGGTCAGCACCCAGGTGCTCTCGTCCTGGCCGGCGGCGAGCCCGCCGGCGATGTGGCGCAGCGAGATATTGGCGATCGAGACCACGCCGGCGATCAGCCACGGGTTGCGGCCGCCGGCCGCGGAACAGCTGCCGGCGGCCTCCGCCGCGGCGCTCATCGCACCGTCACGGTCGGCACCACCGACATGCCGGGGCCCAGCGGCAGGTCCGGCGGGTCGTCGAACACGATCTTGACCGGCACCCGCTGCACCACCTTGACGTAGTTGCCGGTGGCGTTCTCCGCCGGCAGCAGGGCGAAGGCGGTGCCGCTGCCGAATTGCTGGCTGTCGACATGGCCCGGGAAGTCGCGGTCGGGATAGGCGTCGATCGAGATCGACACCATCTGGCCCGGCCGCATCAGGTCGAGCTGCGTCTCCTTGAAATTGGCGGTGATCCAGACCTCGCGCGGCACCAGCATCATCAGGCTCTGGCCGGGCGAGGCGTAGGCGCCCTTGGCGGCCGACAGCTTGGCCACGCGGCCGGCGACCGGCGCCGTCAGCAGGGTGCGGTCCTGGTTGGCCTGGGCCTGCTGCAGCGAGGCCTCGGCCTGCTCCAGCGCCGCCACGGCGCTCTGGGCCTGGGCCCGCAGAACGCCGAGCTGCTTGTCGGCGGCGGTCAGCGACGCCCGGGCGCCGTCGAATTCGGCCTGGCGCTGCCGCAGGTCGGTCGACGCCTGGTCCGCCCGCTGCCGGGTACCGGCGGCAGTCCGCACCAGGTCCTGGGCCCGCTTGTTCTCGTCCTCGGCGAATTGCAGCGCCGCCTGGGCGGCGGCGACCTGCAGCCGGGACTGGTCCACCTTCGCCACCTGCGCCTCGATCTGGGCCGCGACATCGCCGATGTCGGCCTTGGCCTGGTCGACCTTGGCGCGGGCCTGGGCGAGGGCGGCGGCATAGTCGCGGTCGTCGATCCGGGCCAGCACGGCACCGGCCTCGACCAGTTGGTTGTCGGTCACCGGCACGTCGACGATGGCGCCGCTGATCTGCGGGCTGACGGCGACCGTGCGGGCGTCGATGAAGGCGTCGTCGGTGCTCTCGTAGTTGCGGGCGTGCAGCCACCAGCCGACGGCGCCGGCCAGCAGCACCACGGCCGCGACCGAGCCGATCAGGATGGCGCGCCGATGTCTGGCGAAGACGCCGCGACGGTCCTCCGGCGCGGCCGAATTCCGGTCATCGGGCGCCGAGGTGCCGGCGGCGCCCTGACGGGTTGCGTCGTCTGGTGCCATGTCGAGCCCTCGTGGCCGGTCCGACGGATGGATGGAGCGGCCTGCGGCCGGGCGGCCGCGGGTCCTGCCAGCGAGAATGTCGCCGCCGCCCGGATGGTTCCGGCGGCGCGGCGGGACGAAGCGGACGGAACCGCGACGGCCATAGCGGGATTGTTCGGCCATGGAAGTCTCGCTGTTCCACAACCCGAAGGCCGGCGACGGCGACTGGTCGCCGGACAAGCTGGTCCGCTTGCTGGAGATGTCGGGCTTCGCCCCGGTGCATGTCTCGACCCGGAGCAAGGAGCTGGAACGGGCGCTGGAGAATCCGCACGACCTGGTGGTGATCGCCGGCGGCGACGGCGCCGTGGCCGAGATCGTGCGGGCGCTGCACGGCCGGGGCCACACCATCGCCATCCTGCCGACCGGGAGCTCCAACAACATCGCGCGGGCGCTGGGCATCGTCGAGGAGCCGCGCCACATCGTCGCCGGCCTGGCCAAGGCGAAGCGCACGCCGCTCCGGATCGGCGTGGTCGAAGGGCCGGAATGGACCCGCAACTTCGTCGAGGCGGTCGGGATGGGTCCTTTGGTGACCGCGATCCGGCAAGGTGCCGCCGGCGGCAAGGAGCATGGCTCCGACCTGGTCGGGGGACGGCGGCAGGAGCTGCGCGGCATCGTCGCCGATTGCGAGCCGCTCGACGTCAGCCTGATCGTCGACGGCAAGCGGCTGGACGAAAAGATGCTGATGCTCGAGGTGATGAACCTCCCGATGATCGGTCCGAACCTGCTGCTGGCGCCGGAAGCCGACCCCGGGGACGCGCATCTCGACGTGGCCTGGCTGCCGGCGGCGAAGCGCCGCTCGATGCTGGCCTGGCTGAAGGACCCGGAGGCCCGGGGATCGCCGCTGCGCCGGGTGAAGGCCGAGCGGGTCGAGCTGCATCCGCAGGGTGGCAGCCTTCATGTCGACGACAAGGCGGTCGAGGGCGGCGAGGCCACGCTGGTCATCCGCATCGAGCCCAAGCCGGTGACCGTCCTCATTCCTGGAGACGACGAATGACCAGCGACGACCTGCCCGCAGCCCGACTGGAGCAGTGGGAGGAGACGGCGATCGAGTTCGCCCGGCTCGCCGGGGCGGAGATCGTCGCCTCGCTCGGCCGGACCTTCAGCGTCCGGTACAAGACCGGGGCGGGGCAGGGGGACGACCTGCTGTTCCGGGACCCGGTGTCGGAGGTCGACCAGCGGGTGGAATCCCTGATCCGGGCACGCCTCGCCGAGCTCTACCCCGACCACGGCATCATCGGCGAGGAGATGGAGGACCATCCGGCAGGGCCCGACAGCCCGGTCTGGGCGATCGACCCGGTCGACGGAACCACCAATTTCGTCAATGGCTTGCCGCTGTTTGCTGCGTCGATCGGCGTGCTGCATCGCGGCCGGCCGGTGATCGGCGCCATCTGGTGCTCGACCAGCCACGCCTTGCGCTCCGGCGTCTATCACGCCTGCGGCCGCGGCCCGCTGAGCTTCGACGGGGCGAGGCTGGAGGTCGGCCCGAACCCGGCGGTGCGCCGGCGGCTGGCGGGAGAGCCGCGTCTCGATCCCGGCACGGTGCTGCCCTGGGAGACCCGGAAGACCGGATCGGCCGCGATCGAATGCGCCTTCGTGGCCGCGGGCCTGCTGGAGGTGGCGCGGTTCGAGCGGCCGAATGTCTGGGACGTGGCCGGCGGGCTGTGCCTGGTCGCGGCCGCCGGCGGCACGGCCTTCGCGCTGTCGGACCAGGAGCGGGGCTGGGAACGCTTCGCCGGCTTCGGCGACGATCCCCGCGGCTGGCACGGGCAGCTGGTGATCGGCACCGAGGCCGCCGCCATCCGCCGCAAGGACGCAGCCTGAGACGATCCAGCTAATTCAAAGGCTTACGAAGAAATCTTGAACTAATCTAACATTCGACAAGCGCTTCACTCGGCAGGGAGTCGCGTCGCCAAACTGACCGCCGCCGGCACGATCGCCTCGACCAGCTTTCGCTCCGCCGCCGCATCGAACCGGCTGATGAGGGTGGAAATCGACAGCGCGCCGCGGAGACGCCCGGCGCTGTCGATGACCGGTGCGGACACGGCCGCCACCTCCGGATCGCGCTCGCCGCGGGAGACCGCCACCCCGGCGTCCCGGATCGGAGCGTGGGACGCGTCCTCCGGCTCTGTGAAGGCCAGCAGCACCCGTCCCGCGGCGCCCTGCCCCAACGGCAGGCGGACGCCTTCGTCGAGATGGTGCCGGGCTGATTTGGGCGAGTTCAGGCGATAGAGGCAGACCCTCTGGTTTCCGTCGCGGATGTAGAAGGATGCGGTCTCCTGGGTCGCCTCCACCAGGGCACGCAGCGTCGGCCTGACATATTCCCCCAGATCGAAGCTGCGCCGGTACAGCGATCCCAGCCGCCACAGCTCAGGGCCCAGCCGGAATGTGCCGTCGCCGCTGCGGGTCAGAAACCGCTTGTGCTCGAGCGACGCTGCGATTCGCAGGATCGTGCTCTTGTAGAGGCCCGTCCGCCTGGCGATCTCGGCGAGGCTCAGATCCTGGGCCTCCTCGGTGAATGCGCTCAGGATCCCGAGCGCGCGCTCCACCGCGTCGACGCCTTCTCGCTTCTCCCGCATATCGGGCACTGCCAGACTCTCCATGCATCGTTCTGTCCAATAGAACAACATTTTTTGTGATCCGCAAGATGGCACCGATTTCGAAGGGATTTGATTTCACTGAGAAGAACATGGTTGACGACGGGGTTCCCGACGGTTACCAAAAAAACAGAACGATGTTCTGTAGGGAGGAACGAATGGCCCAGGATCTTCCGGCCGTCAGCCTGCGCGACGTGGCCGTGCGCTTCGGTCCGTTCACGGCCGTCGGCAATATGAATCTCACCGTCCGGGACAGCGAGTTCGTCGCGGTCGTGGGGCCGACGGGCTGCGGGAAATCGACGATCCTCAACGTCGTCACCGGGCTTCTGCAGCCCGCCGCCGGCGAGGTGACGATCTTCGGCAAGCCGCTGGCGGGCCTCAACGGCGACAGCGGCTACATGCTCCAGCAGGAGGCGATCCTTCCCTGGAAGACCGCCGAGGACAACGTCGCGCTCGGCCTCGTCTTCCAAGGCGTGACGAAGGAGGAGGCGCGTTTGAAGGCGCGGGTGTGGCTCGCCAAGGTCGGGCTGAAGGGCTTCGAGAAACGCTATCCGCACCAGCTGTCGGGCGGCCAGCGCAAGCGGGTGGCGATGGCCCAGACGCTGATCATGGAGCCTCGGATCGTCCTGATGGACGAGCCCTTCTCGGCGCTCGACGTCCACACCCGACGCCTGATGCACCGGATCCTGCTGGATCTCTGGCAGGCCGACCGCCGGTCGCTGATCTTCATCACGCACGATCTGGACGAGGCGATCACGCTGGCGGACCGCGTGGTGGTGATGTCCGCGGTCCCGCGAGCCGCATCGTCGGCGATGTCGAGATCACCCTGCCGCGGCCGCGCGACGTCTCGGCCCTCGCCACCACCGACGCGTTCGTCGGCCTCTACCGCGAGATCTGGAACCTCCTCGGCGCGGAAGTGGAGAAGAGCTATGCCGTCCAGTAAGTCGCAGACGCTTCCGATCCCGGTGACGGCCGCGGTCCCGGCCTCGCAGGAGGATCGGGAGAGGCGGCGGCGCCGGAGTGCCTCCGCCTATCGCATGAAGGTCCGGCTGACGCGTCTCGCGCTCATCGGCTGCGTCCTTGGGGCCTGGGAAATCGGCGCCGGGACCGGCGTGATCGACCCCTTCTTCTTTCCGCCGCCATCGGAGGTGGTCTCGCGGATCGTCCAGTGGTTCTCGGAAGGCGACATCTGGCTCGATCTCGGCATCACCCTTTTGGAAACGGCGCTATCCTTCGTTCTCGGCGTGACCGGCGGAACCACGCTTGGCCTCTGGCTCGGCCTCTCGCGCTTCGCGTCGGATGTCGTCCAGCCGATCATCAAGGTGTTCAACGCCATTCCGCGCGTCCTGCTGGCGCCGATCTTCGTGATCTGGTTCGGCCTCGGGCTGGCCTCGAAGGTCGCCCTCGGCATGACGATCGTGATCTTCATCGCCTTCTTCAACACCTACCAGGGCGTGCGCGAGGTCAACCCGGTCGTCCTGGCGAACGCCCGGCTGCTGCGGGCGAGCAAGCTGGCGCTGCTGCGCCACGTCTACATCCCCTCGGCGATGAGCTGGATCCTCTCGTCGCTGCGGGTCTCGGTCGGCATGGCGGTGATGGGGGCGGTGGTCGCGGAGTATCTCGGCTCGTCCATGGGCCTGGGCCACGTCATCGCGCAGGCCGAGGGCGTCATGGATGCGACCGGCGTCTTCGCCGGGATCGTGGTGCTCTCCCTGTTCGTCGTCCTCCTCGACCTCGTCGTCGACCAACTGGAGAAACGGCTCCTCGTCTGGCGCCCGTCATCCAGCCACGAGCACGACGCCTGAACCCACATATCCGAACGGGAGGAAACAGCATGAAGATGCTCAAGCACCTGGCCGCCGCCTTCGGCGTGGCGACGCTCCTGGCCGCCCAGTCCGCGGCGGCCGCGGAGCCCGAGACGAAGGCGGTGACGATCGCGGTGGGCTCGGCGATCCTCAACTACATGCCGCTGCCGCTGACGAAGGCGCTCGGGAACTTCGAGAAGGAGGGCCTCGACGTCACCATCCAGAACTTCCAGGCCGGCGGCTCGAAGGCGCTCCAGGCGCTGATCGGGGGATCTGTCGACGGTGTCGTCGGCTTCTACGACCACACCATCCAGATGCAGGCCAAGCGCAAGGACATCTCCTGCGTCTTCCTGCTCAACGACGTGCCCGGCATCGTCTTCGGCGTCCGCGCCGACCTCGCCGACAAGGTGAACAGCGGGGCCGACCTGAAGGGCCTCAAGATCGGCATCACCACGCCGGGCTCGTCGACCGACATGATCGCCCGCTACTACGCCAAGGAGAACGGGCTCGGGCTCCGCGACGTCGAGTTCATCGGCGTGGGCAGCGGGGCGCCCGGCATGACGGCCCTCGAGAACAAGTCGGTGGACGCCCTCGGCTTCTACGATCCGATCGCGACGCTCCTGACGCGCAAGAACGCGGTGAAGATCCTGTTCGACGGCCGGACCGTGGACGGATCGAAGAAGGCGTTCGGCGGCATCTATCCGACGGCCTGTCTCTATCTCAACCAGAGCTTCATCGACCGGAACCCCGAGACCGTGCAGCGCCTCGCCGACGCGCTGCTGCGGACGATGCGGTGGATCCATGCGAGCTCTCCCGAGGCGATCGTCGACGCGATCCCCCCGGCCTACAAGCTCGACGACCGCGACCTGAACATCGAGATCATGAAGGCGTCGACCTCGCTCTTTTCCAAGGACGGTCTGTTCGACCCGGAAGCGGTCAAGACGCCGCTCGCGGTCCTCAGCTCCTACGATCCTGCGATCGGGGCCGCCGGCATCGACCTCTCAAAGACCTACACCAACAGGTTCGCAGAGAAAGCCGCCAAGCGGATTGGCGACTGATCGCGACCAGCTGGCGGATGTTCGCTTCCGTCGGCGACCCCTGCCTGGAGTCCGACTGATGACGATGCCTTTGAAGGGCGTGCGCGTTCTCGACCTCTCGAACGTCCTCGCCGGGCCGTTCTGCGGCTACAACCTCGCCCGGCTGGGGGCGGAGGTGATCAAGATCGAGAAGCCCGAGGGCGGCGATCTGGCCCGCAAGCTCGGCGCCGACCCGGAGATGGCAGCGCGCCTGTCCGGCCTGTCCTTCGTGGCCGTCAATGCCGGCAAGCAGTCGGTCGCGCTGGATCTGAAGGCGCCGGAGGGGCGGGAGATCTTCCTGCGCCTCGTGAAGGAGGCGGATGTGGTGCTCGAGAACTTCCGTCCCGGCGTCATGGAGCGGCTCGGCCTTTCCTACGAGACCCTGGCGGCCGCGAATCCCCGGATCGTCTATTGCGCGATCTCCGGCTTCGGCCAGACCGGCCCCTGGGCCGGGCGGCCGGCCTATGACCAGATCGTCCAGGGCCTGTCCGGCGTGATGAGCGTCACCGGCGATGCCGCGACCGCACCCCTGAGGACGGGCTTTCCGATCTCGGACACGATCTCCGGACTGACCGCGGCCTTCGCCATCTCCGCCGCCCTCATCGATCAACGTCAGACCGGACGGGGGCGCTGCATCGACGTCTCCCTCCTGGAAGCGACGCTCGCCGCCATGGGCTGGGTCGTGTCCAACCACCTCAACGCCGATGTCGATCCCCAGCCGATCGGAAACGAGAACTTCACCGCCGCGCCGTCCGGCACGTTCCGGACGGCGGATGGCCTCCTGAACATCGCGGCGAACGAGCAGAAGCAATACGAGTCGCTGTGCCGCCTGGTCGGGCGTCCGGACCTCATCGAAGATCCGCGCTTCGCCGCCCGACAGGCCCGCAAGGACAATCGGCAGGCGCTGAACGCGGAGCTCACCTCAGCGCTGGCGGCCAGGCCGGCGCGCGAATGGGAGCGGCTGATGAATGACGCGGGCGTGCCGGCGGGCTGCGTCCTGACCGTGCGGGAGGTCATGGCCGAAACGCAGGTGACGCTGCGGGGGTTCGTGGAAACACTCGACGCGCAGCGCCCCGGCGGGCGGGCACTGCGCGTGACCCGGCCGGGATTCCTGCTGGACGAGCCCTATCCGGAACCCTCAGGGCCGCCTGGGCTCGGACAGGACACGGTCGAATGGCTGCGCCGCCTCGGATACGGCCAGGATGAGATCCAGGCGCTGGCCGACCGGGGAATTGTCGGTGTCGATCTGTGCAGGAGCGCGGCATGAGCGTTCCTGAACTGCCGTCGGACCGTGAGCAGATCGCCGATTACTGGCGCACGGCGATCTCCGACATCGCGCCGGGCCGGATCGCATTCCGGGGCTATCCGATCGAGCAGCTGATCGGCGCGGTCTCGTTCCCCGCCATGATCTGGCTGATGCTGCGGGGCGAGTTGCCGAGCCTGGAGCAGGAAAGGCTCCTGCAGGCCGCCCTCGTCGCCTCCGTCGACCACGGTCCGCATGCACCATCGATCGCCATTTCGCGCATGGCCATCTCCTGCGGGCTTCCGCTGAACGGTGTTCTCGCTTCCGCGATCAACACGCTCGACGACGTGCATGGCGGCGCCGGCGAACAGGCCCTCGAGGTCTATGACGACCTTCTGGCGCGGCGCAAGGCGGGCGCCAGCGAGGACGAGGCCGCGGCAGGCGCCGTCGATGCCTATGTGGCCGCGCACGGCAAATACCTGCCGGGCTTCGGCCATCGTTTCCACCCTGTCGACCCGCGCTCCGGGCGCCTTCTCTCCCTGGTGGACGCCGCGGTCGGGACGGGCGGGATCACCGGCCGCCACGCCGCGGCGGCGAGAGCCGTCGAGCGCTGCTTGCAGGCGCGCAAGGGGCGGCTCATCCCGATGAACATCGACGGAGCCACGGCCGTGATCTATGGCGAGCTCGGCTTCGCCGCGTCCCTGGCGCGCGGCGTGTTCTGCCTGTCCCGCGCCGTGGGCATCCTCGCCCATGCCTGGGAGCAGGCGGGACGGGGGGAGCGCAACAAGGGCCCGATCCCCCGCTCCTTCGATTATCGCTACGAGGGGCCGACGCGCCGCTCCGTGCCGGTTCCGGGCTCATGACCGCACCCGTGGCCAACTACCTGCCGGTGCGGGCCGACTGGCTCGCCCTGGAGCCGGAGGCGGCGCTGGAGCCGGATCTCGCCATCATCGACGCCCATCATCATCTCTGGGACCGTCCGGGCTGGCGCTTCCTCATGGACGACTATTTGTCGGAGATCGCCGGCAGCGGCCACAGGATCATCGCCTCCGTCTTCATGCAGTGCCAGACGGGTTACGACGAGGGGCTCGCACCCCATCTTCGCCCCATCAGCGAGAGCGCCTATGTGGCCGAGCAGGCTGGGCGGCTCGCCGAAACCGCTCCCGCGCTTTGCGCCGGCATCGTCGGCCATGCGGATCTCCGGCTCGGCGCGGCGGTGGAAGAGGTCCTGCTGGCGCATATCGAGAAGGGAAGGGGGCGCTTCCGCGGGATCCGCCACATCACCGCCTGGAATGCGGACGGAACGCTGATGAACCCGCTCAGCGCCGGACCCCCGGGGCTTCTCGAAGATGCGACCTTCCGGGAGGGCTTCGCCCGGCTCGCGCCGCTCGGGCTCGGCTTCGACGCATGGCTGTTCCAGCCCCAACTGGGGGAGCTGACGGCGCTGGCCCGCGACTTCCCGGAGACGACGATCGTGCTCGATCATCTCGGCGGCATTCTCGGCATCGGCGCCTATGCCGGCTGGCGGCACGAGCTCTTCCGGTCCTGGTCCCGATCGATCCGCGAACTCGCGGCGTGCCCGAACGTCGTGGCGAAGATCGGCGGGCTCGGCATGCGGATCAACGGCTTCGACTTCGAGAAGGAGCCGATGCCGCCCGGCTCGACCCGGCTGGCCGAGGCCTGGCGGCCCTATATCGAGACCGCCATCGAAACCTTCGGCCCGGCGCGCTGCATGTTCGAGAGCAATGCACCCGTCGATCGCGGCTCCTACACCTTCACTGCGGGCTGGAACGCGTTCAAGCGATTGACGGAAAGCATGGACCCCGAGGACCGGATGCAGCTCTTCGCCGGCACCGCCAGGCGGGTCTACCGCGTTTGAGAGCTTCCAAACTGGAGCTGTGGCGGCCTGTCTGGTGTTCATCTCTTATTTTCCATAATATATATTATCCGACTTAAGGATTGAGGTCGCCCGCAGCGTTTGGCCTCGTCCCTGACGCCGAGATTCGACGCTTCGCCTGGCTATGTCCGCCCTCCGTCGATCCGCCAGGAACTGCGACGACGGGCTTCCTGTTCTCCGAAGAAGCAACCAAGCCGCAACTGACGCGAGATGGCCATGATCGGACAAGCGACCGGGTTGCGCGAAAAAGACGGCCGTCCGTCGGCCCCGCTCCCAGAGCCTCGCTCGCTTCGCGCGATCTACAGCCTTCCCGGCGAGCTCGGATCGCTGTCGAATTCCTTCCTGGACGAACGTCTTTCGCAGGTCGCGCGGATGGGGTTCAGCCATGTCGCCGCGACGTCGGACCCGCTCTCCCGATCCCATGCCGCGATCGGCGATGCCGTCGAAAGCTCCCGCCGGAACGGGCTTGGCCCGGTCCTCGATCTCGCCTCGACGGCACAGCAGCCGGCGGCGCGCATGATCGCCGATGACGAGCCGCCGGATCCACGCCGCCCCCGGTCCCGAGCCGTGTCGCCGGACGATGCGGACCTCGACCAATTGGCGGCATTCCTCGCCGCCGCCTGCGAAGCCGGCGTCGAAGGGTTCATCTGCCGGGTCGCGAGCCCGGACGAAGCGTGGCGATGGTCGAAGGTGATCGCGCGGGCGCGCGCCGCGGGACACCGTTTCCGCGTCGCCGCCCGGGCCCAGGGGGAGCTTGACCAGCTCCTGCTGCGGGATTGCGGCTTCGATGCCTGCATCTCCGGCATCGGGACGCTGGAGGCCTGGCGACACTCCCCATCCGGCCCGACAGCCGCGGCGCTGCCGGTGATCACCTACCCCGAGCCGCCCGAAGGTCCGCGCCTGGCGGCCCGCATCCGCCACACCTCGCTGCTGCGCCGGGCCTATCTGCGGTCGCTCAGGCTGGCCGCCGCCGCGGGCGACGGGCTGCTGCTGCCGATGGGCTTCGAATTCGCCGCCCGCGAGACGCCGATCGGCACGGCCGAGGCCGAGCTGCGCTGGGCGCGCGAGGCCGCGCCGTTCGATCTGAGCGCGGAGATCGCGGCCACGATCGCGGCGCTGGACAGGCCGGGCGGCAAGGCCGCGGCGCTGCGGGCCCTCAGCGGCCCGGAGGCCACGGTGGTCGCCCTGCTGCGCACCGAAGCCGGCGTCGCCCCGAAGCGGGCCGAGCTGATCCTGGCCAACACCGACCTGCACCGGCCGGCGACGCTGCAGCCGGCACCGGTGTTGCGCGGCATCGGCGGCGCGTTCGGCCCGTTCTCGGACAAGCTGGGCCCGGACAAATCGGGCGGGCCGCCGGCCGGCCTGGACGGCCCGGTCACGCTCGACGCCGGCGAGACCCGGGTGCTGGAGGCGCCGCGCGCGGCGTCGGTCGCCCCCGCCCCGTCGCGTGTCGCCGAGCTGGACCTGGACCGTGCGATCCGGGCGCCACGGGTGGCGATCGAGGCGGTCGCCCCCTCACCCGGCCACCCCCGCTTCCCGGTCAAGCGCATTGCCGGAGAGAACGTGCGGGTCGAGGCCGACGTGGTCACCGACGGGCACGAGATCACCGCCGTCGCCCTGCTGTGGCGGCCGGAGGACGAGCGCAGCTGGCGCGAGCAACGCATGGCGCCGGCCGGCAACGACCGCTGGGCGGGCGAGTTCCCGCTGGAGCGGATGGGGCGCTATCTCTTCGCCGTCGAGGCCTGGCGCGACGTCTTCGCCACCTTCCTGTCCGACCTGCGCAAGAAGCAGCTGGCCGGGCTGGACCTGGCCGTCGAGATCGAGGAAGGCCGGCTGCTGGTCGAGCGGGCGCGGGATGCGGTCCGCGGCAAGATCCGGGCCGACTTGGAGGCGGTGCTGGCGGGCTTCGCCGAGGCCGCGCCGGTGGAGCGGCTGGCGCGGCTGCAGGCGCCGGAGACGACAGCGCTGATGGCCAAGGCCGACCGGCGGCCCTTCGCCGTCCGGCAGGACCCGCCGCAGGCGGTGGATGCCGAGCGCCGCGCCGCCGGTTTCGCCAGCTGGTACGAGCTGTTCCCGCGGTCGCAGAGCGGCGACCCAGACCGGCACGGCACCTTCGACGACGTGATCCGGCGGCTGCCGGCGGTCCGGGCCATGGGGTTCGACGTGCTGTACTTCCCGCCGATCCATCCGATCGGCCGGAAGAACCGCAAGGGCCGCAACAACACCCTCACCCCCGGGCCGGACGATCCCGGCAGCCCCTATGCCATCGGTTCGGATGAGGGCGGCCACGACGCGATCCACCCGCAGCTCGGCACGATCGAGGATTTCCGCCGGCTGCGCGACGCGGCGGCGGAGCACGGGCTGGAGCTGGCGTTGGATTTCGCCATCCAATGCGCCCCCGACCATCCCTGGCTGCGCCAGCATCCGGGCTGGTTCGGCTGGCGGCCCGACGGGTCGATCCGCTACGCCGAGAACCCGCCGAAGAAGTACGAGGACATCGTCAATGTCGAGTTCTACGCCGAGGCGGCGCTGCCCGAGCTGTGGCGGACGCTACGCGACATCGTCGCCTTCTGGGTCGACGAGGGCGTGCGGCTGTTCCGGGTCGACAACCCGCACACCAAGCCCTTCCCGTTCTGGGAGTGGCTGATCGCCGACATCCGCAGCCGCGACCCCGGCGTCGTCTTCCTGGCCGAGGCCTTCACCCGGCCGAAGGTGATGTACCGGCTGGCGAAGATCGGCTTCTCGCAGTCCTACACCTACTTCACCTGGCGCAACGGCAAGGCGGAGCTGACCAGCTACCTGACCGAGCTGACCGCCACGGCGCCGAAGGACTTCTTCCGGCCGCACTTCTTCGTCAACACGCCGGACATCAACCCGCAGTTCCTGCAGACCAGCGGCCGCCCGGGCTTCCTGATCCGCGCCGCGCTGGCGACCACGCTGTCCGGCCTGTGGGGCATGTACAACGGCTTCGAGCTGTGCGAGGCGCAGGCCGTCCCGGGCAAGGAGGAGTATCTCGACAGCGAGAAGTACCAGCTGCGCGCCTGGGACTGGGACCGGCCCGGCAACATCGTCGCCGAGATCACCCGGCTGAACCGGATCCGCCACGCCAACCCGGCGCTGCACAGCCATCTCGGCCTGACCTTCTACAACGCCTTCAACGACAGCATTCTCTATTACGGCAAGGCGACGCCCGACCGCGGCAATGTCCTGCTGGTCGCGGTCAATCTCGACCCGCATCGGCCGCAGGAGGCCGACATCGAGATCCCCCTCTGGGAATGGGGCCTGCCCGACCACGGCGCCCTGGCGGCCGAGGAGCTGATGACCGGCCGGGACTTCACCTGGCACGGCAAGATCCAGCACATCCGCCTCGACCCTGCCGCGCCCTTCGCGATCTGGCGCATCCGACCGGCGCAGGAGGTGTAACATGCTCAAGCGCTCCCCCGCCCCCGGCTTCGACGACCCGGTCTGGTACAAGGACGCGGTCATCTACCAGCTGCACGTGAAGTCGTTCTTCGACAGCAACGACGATGGGATCGGCGACTTCAAGGGGCTGATCTCCAGGCTCGACTACATCGCCAGCCTGGGCGTCGACACGCTGTGGCTGCTGCCCTTCTACCCCTCGCCCCGGCGTGACGACGGCTACGACATCGCCGCCTACACCGAGGTGCATCCGGATTACGGCACGCTGGCCGACGTGCGCCGCTTCATCGCCGAGGCGCACCGCCGCGGCCTGCGCGTGATCACCGAGCTGGTGATCAACCACACCTCGGACCAGCACCCCTGGTTCCAGCGGGCGCGGCGGGCCAAGCCGGGCTCCTCGGCCCGGAACTTCTACGTCTGGTCCGACACCGACCAGGCCTATGCCGGCACCCGGATCATCTTCCTGGACACCGAGACGTCGAACTGGACCTGGGATCCCGTGGCCGGCGCCTATTTCTGGCACCGCTTCTACTCGCATCAGCCGGACCTGAACTTCGACAATCCGCGGGTGCTGGCCTCGGTGCTGCGGGTGATGCGGTTCTGGCTCGACCTCGGCGTCGACGGGCTGCGCCTCGACGCCATCCCCTATCTGATCGAGCGCGAGGGCACCTCGAACGAGAACCTGCCCGAGACCCATGCCGTGCTGAAGCAGATCCGGGCCCACCTCGACACGCGCTATCCCGGCCGCATGCTGCTGGCCGAGGCCAATCAGTGGCCGGAGGACACGCAGGAGTATTTCGGCCGCGGCGACGAATGCCACATGGCGTTCCACTTCCCGCTGATGCCGCGGATGTACATGGCGATCGCGCGCGAGGACCGTTTCCCGATCACCGACATCCTGCGCCAGACGCCGGAGATCCCGGAGACCTGCCAATGGGCGATCTTCCTGCGCAACCATGACGAGCTGACGCTCGAGATGGTGACCGATAGCGAGCGCGACTACCTGTGGGAGACCTACGCCGCCGACCGGCGCGCCCGGATCAACCTCGGCATCCGCCGCCGCCTGTCGCCGCTGTTGGAGCGCGACCGCCGGCGCATGGAGCTGATGAGCAGCCTGCTGCTGTCGATGCCGGGGACGCCGGTCCTGTACTACGGCGACGAGATCGGCATGGGCGACAACATTCATTTGGGCGACCGCGACGGGGTGCGCACGCCGATGCAATGGTCGCCCGACCGCAACGGCGGCTTCTCCCGCGCCGATCCGGAGAAGCTGGTGCTGCCGGCGATCATGGATGCCCTCTACGGCTTTCCGGCCGTGAACGTCGAATCCCAGGCCCGCGATCCCCATTCGCTGCTGAACTGGACCCGCCGGATGCTGGCGCTGCGCCGCCGGCACCGCGCCTTCGGCCGCGGCACGCTGCGCTTCCTCTATCCCGGCAACCGCAAGATCCTGGCCTATCTGCGCAGCTTCGAGGACGAGACCATCCTGTGCGTCGCCAACCTGTCGCGGGCGCCGCAGGCGGTGGAGCTCGACCTCGCCGATTTCGAGGGCCGCTCGCCGGTCGAGTTGACCGGCGACACCGTGTTCCCGCCGATCGGCCAGCTGACCTATCTGCTGACCCTGCCGCCCTACGGCTTCTACTGGTTCCAGCTGCGGGCCGACGCCGCGACGCCGCGCTGGCACCAGGAGCCGCCGGAGCAGATGCCGGAATTCGTCACGCTGGTGCTGCGCGACGGCCTGGCCGACGTGCTGTCGCCGGTGTCGCGGAAGATCCTGGAGAGCGAGAGCCTGCCGGCCTATCTGCCGAAACGCCGCTGGTTCGCGGCAAAGGACCGGCGCATCGACGGCATCCGCATCGCCAACGCGACGCCGCTGCCGGGAACCGACCTGATGCTGACCCAGGTGGAGGCGACCGCCGGCGGCACCACGGATTGCTACCAGGTGCCGCTCGGCATCGTTTGGGAGGACGGCAGCCTGCCGGCGCTGCAGCAGCAGCTGGCCGTGGCCCGGGTCCGGCGCGGCCGCCGCGTCGGTTTCCTGACCGACGCCTTCTCGCTGCGCGATCTGCCGCTGGCCCTGATCGAGGGACTGCGGACCCGCCGCACCCTCCCCACCGACGATGGCGAGATCCGGTTCCACCCGACGACACGGATGGAAGGGTTCGAGCTGCCGGCGGATATCGAGATCCAGTGGCTGGCGGCCGAGCAGTCGAACAGCTCTCTGGTGCTCGGCGACAAGCTGGTGCTGAAGGTGATCCGGCGCATCCGCCCCGGCATCCACCCCGAAGCCGAGATGGGGCGCACTCTGACCGAGCATGGCGCGACCAACATCGCCCCGCTGTTCGGCGAGGTGGTGCGCATCGGCGCCGATGGCGAGCCGCGGACGCTCGCGATCGTCCAGGGCTTCGTCCGCAATCAGGGCGACGGCTGGAGCTGGAGCCTGGACAATCTGCGCCGGACGGTCGACGAGATGACCCTGACCGAGGGCGCCACCGACGGCGAGGGCTTCGCCGACGAGGCCGGCTTCGCCGCGGCGATCGGCCGGCGGCTGGCCGAGATCCACACGGTGCTGGCCCAACCCTCCGACGATCCCGCCTTCGCGCCCGAGCCGGTGGATGCCGAGGCGGTTCGGGGCTGGATCGAGGAGGCGCGAGTCGAGATCGACGGCGCGATCGCCACGGTCGCGGCGATGCGCGACTGGCCGGATGCGGCGACGGAAGCGGCGGCCAGGCGGCTGCTGGCCGGCCAGGACCGGCTGGCCCGGCTGGTCGAGCATCTGGCCGATGCAGGCCGGGGCTCGCTGCAGACCCGGGTCCATGGCGACTTCCATCTCGGCCAGGTGCTGGTGGCGCAGGGCGACGCCTATCTGATCGATTTCGAGGGCGAGCCGACCCGGCCGATCGCCGAACGCCGGCGCAAGTCGAGCCCGCTGCGCGACGTCGCCGGCCTGCTGCGGTCGATCGACTACGCCGCGGCCACCGCCGACGACGCCACCCATGACACCATCCCCGAGGCGATGCGGGAGCAGCGCTCCGCCCTGCTGCAGCGGTACCGGGCCGAGGCGTCGCAGGCCTTCCTGGAGGCCTATCGTGAGGTCGCCCGGGCCGCACCGCATCCCTGGGCGACGCCGGAGGCAGAGGCGGCGCTGATCGCCCTGTTCTCGCTGCAGAAGGCGGCCTACGAGATCCGCTACGAGGCGGCGAACCGCCCCGGCTGGATCGGCCTGCCGATCCGCGGCCTGGCCGCCCTTCTGGACCAGCTCGCCGCCGAAGCGAAGGTTCTGACCCATGCCTGATGTCGCGCTGCCGACCGGCCTCGACCCCGCCGCTCTCGACGCGATCGCGGCGGGACGGCATGGCGATCCCTTCGCCGTGCTCGGTCGCCACCCGATCGAGGACGGCATCGCAGTCCGCGCCTGCCTGCCCAACGCCGACGGGGTCGAGGCGGTGGCGCGGGTGGATGGCCACCGTCTGGCGAAACTGAGACAGGTCCACCCGGCCGGGGTGTTCGCCGGCATGCTGCAGGAGGACGAGCCCTATCTGCTGCGCGTCACCTGGCCCAACGGCGCGGTGCAGGAGACCGAGGACCCCTATGGCTTCGGCGTGCTGCTGGACGAGCCGGACCTGCGTGCCCTGGCCGCGGGCGATCCGGAAGCGGTGCGGCGCTGCCTGGGCGCCCAGGTGGTGACGATCGACGGGATCGAGGGCACCCGCTTCGCCGTCTGGGCGCCGAATGCCAGCCGCGCCTCGGTGGTCGGCGAGTTCAACAGCTGGGACGGAAGACGCCATCCGATGCGGCTGCGCCATCACGGCGGGGTATGGGAGATGTTCATCCCGCGCGTCGCCGACGGCGCCCTCTACAAATTCGAGCTGTTGGACCGGAATGGCCATGTGCTGCCGCAGCGCGCCGACCCGCTGGCCCGCGAGACCGAGGCACCGCCGCGCACCGCCTCGGTGGTGCCGCTGCCCCTGCCCTTCCGCTGGACCGACGACGAGTGGGTGCAAGGCCGGGCGGAGCGGCAGTCTGCTTCCGCCCCGGTCTCGATCTACGAGCTGCATGCCGGCTCCTGGCTGCGCGGCGAGGACGGCCGGCCGCTGGGCTGGGACGGGCTGACGGAGCGGCTGGTCCCCTATGTCGCCGGCATGGGCTTCACCCATCTCGAGCTGCTGCCGATCGCCGAGCATCCGTTCACCGGCAGCTGGGGCTACCAGCCGCTCGGCCTGTTCGCGCCGACCGCACGCTTCGGCCCGCCGGAGAGCTTCGCCCGGTTCGTCGACGCCTGCCACCGGGCCGGGATCGGCGTGCTGGTCGACTGGGTGCCGGCCCATTTCCCGAACGATGCCCATGGCCTGCACCGCTTCGACGGCACCGCGCTGTATGAATACGACGACCCGCGCGAGGGCTTCCATCGAGACTGGAACACCTGGATCTACAATCTCGGCCGCACCGAAGTGGCCGCCTTCCTGCTGGCCAGCGCACTGGAATGGCTGGACCGCTACCACCTCGACGGGCTGCGGGTGGACGCCGTGGCCTCCCTGCTCTACCGCGACTACAGCCGCGGACCCGGTGAGTGGATCCCCAATGCCCATGGCGGGCGCGAGAACCTGGAGGCGATCGCGTTCCTGCGCCGGCTGAACGCGCTGGTCGCCGAGCGCCACCCCGGCGCCGTGGTGATCGCCGAGGAATCGACCGCCTGGCCCGGCGTCACCGCACCCGTATCGGAGGGCGGTCTCGGCTTTTCCTACAAGTGGAACATGGGCTGGATGCACGACACGCTCGGCTACATGGCGCACGACCCGGTTCATCGCAAACACCACCACGACGCGATGACCTTCGGCCTGCTCTACGCCTTCAGCGAGCGCTTCGTGCTGCCGCTGTCGCATGACGAGGTGGTCTACGGAAAGCGGTCGCTGCTGGGCCGCATGCCGGGCGATACCTGGCAGCGCTTCGCCAACCTCCGCGCCTATTTCGGCTTCATGTGGAGCTCGCCGGGCAAGAAGCTGCTGTTCATGGGCGGCGAGTTCGGCCAGGAGCGGGAGTGGAACCACGATGCCCAGCTGGACTGGCACCTGCTCGACGATCCGCTGCATCGCGGCGTGCAGCGGCTGGTCCGCGACCTCAACCGGATCTACCGGGCCGAGCCGGCGCTGCACCGGCGCGACGCCGAGCCTGCCGGCTTCGCCTGGACCGTGGTCGACGATGCCGAGGCCAGCGTCTTCGCCTATCTGCGGCTGGGGGCGGAGGGCGACGCGCCGATCCTGGTGGTGTGCAACTTCACCCCGGTGCCGCGTCCGGACTATGGCATTCCTGTTCCGCATCGCGGGCCCTGGCGGCAGATCCTGAACACCGACGCCCGCGCATACGGCGGCGGAGGCATCACCGCAGCCGAACCGGTGGTCGAGACCGGTGTCGGCGGCCGCGACCTGCTATCGGCCTCCCTGCCCCCGCTGTCGACGATCATGCTCCGCGTGGGCTGACCGTCGCCGGAGCCAGGGACAGGCGTCACCGCACGGAGCCTCAGGGCAGGCCGGACAGGATGGTCTGGGCCTCGTCGAGATGGTGCTGGACGATCGGGACCAGCTGCGAGGCCACCGCCTTCAGGTTCGGGTCGCCGCCGCTTTCGCCGTAGCTCTGCTGCAGCTTCAGCGCTTCCTGATGCCCTTCCACCTGGCCTTCCATGTACTGGCGGTCGAACTCGGCGCGCGGGGCCGACCGCAGTGCCGCCAGCGTCTCCTGATGCTGCGGGTCGAGTGCGGCCGGCAACGGGATGCCCAGCTTCGAACTGGAGACGGCGCTCCGGATCTTGCCGGTGGATTCGGTATGATCCTTCACCATCATCCGGGCGAAGCTGCGCACCTCGCTGCTGCGGGCCCGCCGGGTGGCGACCTTGCCGGCCTCGACCTCGAACAGGTCGCTCATGCCGGCGGTCTGCACATAGTTGGCCGGGTCGATCTGGGGCGCCGGCGCCAGCGATGCCAGCATCTGCGCCGGCTCGCTCTCGCGGCTGCAGCCCCCGAGCGCGAGCGTGCATGCGAGCGCCGCGGTGGACAGCACAAGGACGGCCCTCATCGCCAATCTCCCTGTCTGGGCGGGAATGTACGATTGCAACGGCATCAGAGCGCCGGCCGTTCCGGATCGAACCGCGATGTACGGCGGCAGCGGAACCGGCCGACATGCCCTGCCGTTTCCGATTCAGCTATCCACCATTGCGGAGGCATGCATGCCGGCGAAATCGAAGGCGCAGCAGAAGGCGGCCGGCGCCGCCTTGGCCGCCAAGCGCGGCGAGCAGAAGGTCGGCGAGTTGAAGGGCGCGTCGAAGTCGATGTACAAGTCGATGAGCGAAAAGCAGCTCGACGAGATGGCCTCGACCAAGCGCAAGGGCAAGCCCGAGCACGCGTCCAAGGGCTGACGACTCGCCTCGGTCTCGGCCGGGCGACCTACTGATATCGTGTGGTCATCGCTGCGGCGCCGGCGGCCATCCCCAGCGCCGCGGCGGCACTATGGCTTCCCTACACCAGCCGTCCGATAGCGCTCGCCTGCTCGGACCCGTCCAGCAGTTCCATCAGCTCCAGAGGGGTGAGATCCAGTCCCTCCTCTTCCAACAACGCGACCGCCAGGGTGCAGGCCATGGCGCTCTTCTCGTTGTCGGACAGGGGCTCCTGCTTGTGCATCATCAGCTGCCGCAGCCAGATCGCGAATTCGATCGGCGTCATCCGGCCGTCCCGCACCTGGCCCAGCAGCGTCAGCGTCAGATGGGCGGCGCTTTCGAACTCCAGTTCGGCGAATCGATCGATCGGAGGTTTCATATCGGCGGCACCGCGTCGTCGACGGCCATTCCTCATGGTTCCAAATGCAGAAGGAGATTTATCCAGAATATCTCCACCATCTGTCGATGACCAGACTTCATCGAATGAGGCTTCAATGTTCAAGAATCCGGGCAATCACGGTTCATTTTTACAGACTGCCCTGCAAACATGAGATCCGATTGGCAACAATACGGAACGAGGCGAGGCCGATATTATGGTCCGGTGGTGGAAATCTGAGGATCGGCGGCCGGCGTGGCCGCAGGTTGCGCTCCCGGTGATGCGGTCGACCCCTGCCCCGCCGACCGCCCCGGATCCGGCCTTGCCGCGCCCTCGGCAGGAGGCTTGGCGGCCAGCATCCGCCGGCCGCGCCGACGCCAGCTGATGGCGTGGCGGACCGAGGGCGGCGACTCCTGGTTCAGCCGCCCGACCCGGTCGATCAGCTCGCGGTCGGCCGCGGTCAGCCGGGCCAGCAGCCGCAGATGCTGGTACCAGCTGTCGACGAAATAGACCTCGCTCCATTTCAGCCGATCGGCGGCGTCGCGGAACAGCGACCAACGGCTGGCGCCGTTGCGCAGCCGCACCTCGCGCAGCCGGGCGGCGGCGCGGACGAAGTCGCGCTCCTGCTCCGGCCCGATACGGTACTCGACCACGACCATCACCGTATCCCGGCGCGGGTCGATCGGCAGCGCCGGCAGCTCCGGCTTGCGAGCCGGCGCGGCACGCAGATCGATCAGGGCGATGTCCGGGATCTTCAGCCGCAGCGCCCACAGCGCGCCGGCCAGCAGCGCCACGCCGCTGGCCGCCAGGGTTGCGGCGACGCCGAGGCTCTCCGCCATGGCACCCCAAGCGACCGAGCCGAGAGCCAGCCCGCCATACAGCGCCATCTGGTAGATCGCCATGGCGCGGGCCTTGACCCAGTCCGGCACCAGCAGTTGCACCGCGGTGTTGTAGGTCGACACCACCGCGATCCAGGCAACGCCGCCGAGGAACAGCACCGGCACCACCACGGCGGTGACGTGCACGGTGCCGAGCACCAGCAGCACCGCCGCGAAGACGAAGGCCGAGCTCGAGATCAGCCGGCTCGTGCCCAGCCGTTCCCGCGCCGGATGGACGACGAAGCCGCCGCAGACGGCACCGATGCCGAGCGCGCCGAGCAGGATGCCGTAGCCGATCGCGTCCTCGCCGAGCTGGGCCAGGGCCAGCAGCGGCAGCAGCGCCCAGAGCGAGCTGGCGCAGAAGCCGAAGATGAAGGACCGGGTCGCCACCCGCCGCGTCACCAGCGAATGCCGGGCGAAGCGCAGGCCGCCGGTCACCGCCTCGCCCAGCATCTCCGGCGGCAGGGCGGTGCGTGCCGGTCGCCATTTCCAGGACCAGATCGCCGCAGCGAGCCCGGCGAAGCTGACGGTCGCGATCAGGAACACCCAAGGGGCGCCGAGCAGCGCCAACAGCAGGCCGCCGATCGCCGGCCCCAGGGCGCGGGCGACGTTGTAGTTGATCGAGTTCAGCAGCACGGCGCTGGCCACCGCCGGCTTCGGCACCATGTCGCCGACCGCCGCCTGCCAGGCCGGCCCCTCCAGCGCATAGCCGATGGCGATCAGGAAGGTCAGCCCGATCAGCCCGACCGGCTCCAGCAGGTCGAGGAAGCCGAGCACGGTGAGGCCGAGACCGCCGAGGACGCAGCATGCCTCGCCGGCCAGGATCATCTTGCGGCGGTCGTAGATGTCGGCCAGCGCCCCGGTCGGCAGCGACAGCAGCACCAGCGGCACCGCGGTCGCGACCTGGATCAGGGCGATCAGGAACGGGCTCGCGGCGGTGACGGTCAGCACCCAGGCGGCGGCGACCGACTGGGCCCAGTCGCCGAGATTGGCGAACAGGCCGGTGAACCAGACCAGGCGGAACACCGGATGGGCCAGCGCCTCGACGAACGGCAACAGCAGGCCCGACGGCGCCGGCTCGGCGGCGCGCTCAACCCGCAGATCATCCTTGGCGCCGACGGCCTGTTGCATCCGGTTCCGCCCCGCTGGCCGAGGTCTCCGCAACTCTAGGCATGCCGGCCGCATCAGCGCAAAGGCCTCGATGATCGCCATGCCGTCGCGGCCTTCGAATTTTAAGACATCAAAATACATTTGACCTTGCGACGAACGTCGGCCGTCCTAAGATGCCCGGGCCGGCCGATGGAGCCGGCACAGGGGAGGCCGAAGAATGCGCGATCGTCCGGGCCATGGGGTGAAGCTGTCCTACTACGATTTCGGCCAGACGCCGTTCTTCGCGCTGCAGGCCGACCAGCGCGTCTCCTACTGCCTCTACGTTCCGCGGGACTATGAGGAGGACGGCGACAAGACCTACAGTCTGGCGGTGCTGATGCACGGCACCGGCCGCACCGCCACCGCCTATCGCGACGGCTTCATGGACTTCGCCGCGGCCAACGACTGCATCCTGCTGGCGCCGCTGTTCCCGGCCGGGCTGATCAAGCCGGGCGATCTCTCGAACTACAAGCGCCTGGCCTTCCACGACATGCGCTTCGACCTGCTGCTGCTGGCCATGGTCGACGAGGTGAAGGCGAAGTACCGGGTCCGCGCCGACCGCTTCCTGATGTTCGGCTTCTCCGGCGGCGGCCATTTCGTCCACCGCTTCCTCTATGTCCATCCGGAACGGCTGCTGGGCGTCTCGATCGGCGCGCCGGGCTCGGTCACGCTGCTCGACTGGAACCATGACTGGTGGGTCGGCCTGCGCGACTTCGAGGCGCGCTTCGGCCGTCCGGTCGACCTTGCGGCCATGCGCCTTGTGGCGGTGCAGATGGTGATCGGCGGCGACGACACCGAGACCTGGGAGATCGTCACCAAGCCGACCGATCCGGGCTGGATGGACGGCGCCGACCTGGCCGGCGGCAACCGGCAGGAGCGGATGCGGTCGCTGCGCGACAGCTTCGAGCGCCACGGCATCGCCGTGCGCCACGACATCGTCCCCGGGATCGGCCATGAGGGCACGCGCGTGCTGGAGCCGGTGAAGGGCTTCTTCGCCGACACGCTGGCGGCGGCCCAATGAGAGTCCTCGCCCTGACGGCCCTGCTCCTCGCCGCCGCGCCCGCGGCCGCGGCCGCGGCGGAGCCTCAGCCGACACCGCTGCTGTCGATCGCGCTCAACGCCGACATCCGCAGCAGCAACCCGGGCGTGCAGCGCGACTTCAACTCCGACGTCGTGCTGCAGCATGTGACCGAGGGCCTCGTCGCCCTGCGCGAGGACCAGACCCCGGCGCCGATGCTGGCCGACAGCGTCGAGGCCTCGGCCGACGGTACCGCCTACACCTTCCGGCTGCGCGACGGGGTCACCTTCCACGATGGCAGGCCGATGACCTCGGCCGAGGTGGCGTGGAGCTGGAAGCGCTATCTCGACCCGGCGACCCAGTGGCAGTGCCTGGACCGCTTCGACGGCCGCAACGGCCCGAAGGTGCTGGCCGTGGAGACGCCGGACCCGCGAACGGTGGTGTTCCGGCTCGACCGGCGCAGCGCGCTGTTCCTGGTCAACATGGCGACGATCCAGTGCGGCGCCGTGGTGCTCAGCCCCTCCTCTCTCGGGCCCGACGGCGCCTGGGTCAAGCCGGTCGGCACCGGCCCCTATGTCTTCGCCGACTGGCAGAAGAACCGCTATCTCGAGCTGACCCGCTTCGCCGGCTATAAGTCCTTGCCCGGCGCCCGCGACGGCGCCGCCGGCGGCAAGCAGGCGCTGGCCGAGCGGCTGCGTTTTGTCGTCATACCCGACCGCTCGGTGATGAACGCCGCCCTCCTCTCCGGCCAGGTCGACATCGTGCCGGACGTCGGCGCGACCGAGATCGACGCGATGAAGGCGGCCGGGGCGCAGGTGACGGTGACGCCGACCCTGTCCTGGGCGGTGCTGCTGCTGCAGACCCGCGACCCGCTGCTGTCCGATCTCAAGGTGCGCCAGGCGCTGGCCCGGGCGATCGACGGCAGGCAGGTGGCCGAGGCGGCGAGCTTCGGCCTGGCCGCCCCGAACCCGTCGGCCATCGCCGTGGCCAGCGCCTATCACGATGACGGCGACGCGGCCTGGCCGGCCTATGACCCGGCCGAGGCGACGAAGCTGCTGCAGGAGGCGGGGCATGCCGGCGCCACGATCAGGATCCAGACCAACAACCGCCCGACCGGCCAGTACGAGGCGGCGCTGATGATCCAGGGGCTGCTGACCGGCGCCGGCATCGACGCCCAGCTCGAGACGCTGGACTGGGCGACGCAGCTGCAGAACTACCGCGAGGGCAAGTTCCAGGCCTCGGTCTTCACCTATTCCGGCCGGCCCGACCCGGCGCTGGCCTTCGACTCGATCATCGGCAGCAAGGACGAGGACCCGACCAGCCAATGGGAGGACCCGCAGGCGGTCGCCTGGCTGGCCGAGGCCAAGACGGTGAAGGACAAGGCCGGGCGGCAGGCGATCTTCGACAAGCTGCATGCCCGCATGGCCGAGCAGGTGCCGGTGATCGGCCTGTTCAACCCGGTGCAGGTGACGGCGGTCGGGCCGAAGGTCCGCGGCTATGCCGATTGGGGGCCCGGCAACGCCCGCCTGTGGGGCGTGTGGAAGGAGCCGTAGCCGCCCGATCAGGGGTGCGGATCGGGGAAGCCGTGGCGCCGTGACAGGGCGGCGAGGATGCGGTCCTTGCCGGCGATGAAGCGGATGCCGCCATGGCTCTCGGCCTCCGGATCGTCCGGCCCGCCCTCGCCCAGCACCAGCAGCGGCAGGGACTGGTTCCCCTCCCCGACCAACGCCACCACGGCCTGGCGCGGCCGCGGCCAGGCGATGCGCTCGACATCCAGCCGCGCCGCCAGGTCCGGGAACGACGCCAGCACGCCCTCCATCAGGGCGCAATGCCAGCAGTAGAAGACCTGGCCGGGATAGGCCGGGTCGGTGAAGCCGGGACGCAGCAGGAACAGGCGGTCACGGGTCATGGCAAGCTTTCCTCTAGGTGCCGGAATTGCCCCGGATCACGCTGCGCAGGGTGAAGGCCGACTGGATGCGCGACACGCCGGGCATGCGCGACAGCTGCTCCTTGTGGATGCGCTCGTAATCGGCGGTGTCGCGGGCGACGACGCGCAGCAGATAATCCGACATGCCGGTCATCAGGTAGCACTGGTCGACCTCCGGGCATTTCCGCACCGCCGCCTCGAAGCGGGCCAGATACTCCTCGGTCTGCCGCTCCAGCGTGATCTGGACGATGGCGATGGTCGGGTTGGCGACGTCGGGCTCGTCGATCAGTGCGGTGTAGCCGCGGATGATGCCGGCATGCTCCAGCAGCTGGCGCCGGCGCAGGCATGCCGAGGGCGACAGCCCGACCGCCTCGGCCAGGTCGGCGTTGCTGATGCGCCCGTCGGCGCGCAGGTGCTGGATGATCTTGCGGTCGATCGGGTCGAGCATGTGTGGATTCTGCGAAAACCGGTGAATTTGCTGCGAACACCAGACCATCCGGCCGCAGAAGGATCAACGGAAATCAAGGATCGCCGAGGGCCTGCGGCCGTATCCTGAGGCCGTTGGATCTCCTGCGGTTCGGCCCCGATGACCACTTCCCTCCCCGACGCCTCCGGCGCCACGCTGATCGTCGATCTGGCCGCGATCCGCGAGAATTATCGTGCGCTGCGCCGCCGTCTCGGCAGCACCGCCTGCGCCGCCGTGCTCAAGGCCGACGCCTACGGGCTGGGCGCCGACCGCGTCGCCCCGGTCCTGGCCGCGGAGGGCTGCCGCCACTTCTTCGTCGCCCATCTCGAGGAAGGCATCGCCCTTCGGCCGCATGTGCCGGAGGCGGCGGAGGTGTTCGTGCTGCACGGGCCGATGCCGGGCTGCGAGGACATCGCCCTGGCCCACCGCCTGACCCCGGTGCTGAACAGCCTGGAGCAGGTCGAAGGCTGGACCGGCTTGGCGCGCCGTCTCGGGCGGACGCTGCCGGCCGCGCTGCAGCTCGACACCGGCATGTCGCGCATGGGGCTGTCGCCGGCCGAGCTGGACCGGATCGCCAACGAGCCGCGGCGCCTCGACGGCATCGACCTCCGCCTGGTGATGAGCCACCTGGCCTGCGCCGAGCGGCAGGATCATCCGGCCAACGGCACCCAGCGCCTGCGCTTCGACGTCGCCCGCCGCCGCCTGCCGCAGGCGCCGGCGTCCCTGGCCAACTCTTCCGGCATCTTCCTCGGCGCCGATTTCCACTACGACATGGCCCGGCCCGGCGCCGCGCTGTACGGGCTGGCCCCGGTCGCCGGCGCGGCGAACCCGCTGCGCCCGGTGGTATGGCTGCAGGCCCGGGTGGTCCAGATCCGCACCATCGAGGCCGGGGACGGCGTCGGGTACGGCCTGACCTGGCGCGCCGAGGGGCCGGCCCGCATCGCCACCGTGGCGGTCGGCTATGCCGACGGTTTTCCGCGCGGCACCGTCGGCACAGCCCATCTCGGCCATACCGCCCTGCCGGTCGTCGGCGCCGTGTCGATGGACTCGCTCGGCCTCGACGTCTCGTCCCTGCCGGAAGGCGCGCTGCGCCCCGGCGCCATGGTCGAGCTGATCGGGCCGCATCGCAGCGTCGACGCCGTCGCCGCCGATGCCGGCACCATCGGCTACGAGATCCTGACCCGGCTCGGCCGCCGCTTCCGCCGCGAGTACCGCGACGGCCAGCCATCCCCTGCCCCATCGCCCACCCTGGTTCTCGAAGGAGTTCCGTCGTGAAGGTCATCGTCCTCGGCGCCGGCGTCATCGGCGTGACCACCGCCTGGTACCTCGCCCGCGCCGGCCATGAGGTGACGGTGGTCGACCGGCAGGACGGGCCGGCGAACGAGACCAGCTTCGCCAATGCCGGCCAGGTCTCGCCGGGCTATTCGGCGCCCTGGGCCGCCCCCGGCGTGCCGCTGAAGGCGATCAAGTGGATGCTGATGGAGCACAGCCCCTTCGTGCTGCGCCCGCGGCTGGACACCCGGCAGTGGCTGTGGCTGGCGCAGATGCTGCGCAACTGCACCGCCGGCCGCTACGCCGTGAACAAGGAGCGAATGGTCCGCCTGGCCGAGTACAGCCGCGACTGCCTGCGCCAGCTGCGCGCCGACACCGGCATCGCCTATGACGACCGGGCCCAGGGCACGCTGCAGCTGTTCCGCACCCAGAAGCAGGTCGATGCCGCGGCCAAGGACATCGCCGTGCTGCAGGAGGCCGGGGTGCCCTACGAGGTGCTGGACCCGGCCGGCTGCGCCGCGGCCGAGCCCGCCTTGGCCGCGGTGAGGGACAAGCTGGCCGGCGGCCTGCGCCTGCCGGGCGACGAGACCGGCGACTGCTTCAAGTTCACCAACAGCCTGGCGAAGCTGGCCTCAGGCCTGGGCGTCACCTTCCGCTGGGGTGCCCGAATCGCCGGCCTCACGACCGACGGCAACCGGATCGGCGGCGTGGCGCTGGAGGGAGGCGAGACCCTGCGCGCCGACGGCTATGTCCTGGCGCTGGGCAGCTGGTCGCCGCTCCTCCTCAAGCCGCTGGGCATCGAGATCCCGGTCTATCCGGTCAAGGGCTACTCGATCACCGTGCCGGTCACCGAGGCCGCGGGCGCCCCGGTCTCGACCGTGATGGACGAGACCTACAAGGTCGCGATCACCCGGTTGGGCGACCGCATCCGCGTCGGCGGCACCGCCGAGCTGGCGGGGTACAGCAGCCGGCTGTGGGACGCCCGGCGGCGGACGCTGGAGCATTCGGTCACCGACCTGTTCCCGCAGGGCGGCGACGTCGGCCGCGCCAGCTTCTGGACCGGCATGCGGCCGATGACGCCGGACGGCACGCCGGTGGTCGGCCGCACGCCCTACGGCAACCTGTTCCTCAACACCGGCCACGGCACGCTGGGCTGGACCATGGCCTGCGGCTCCGGCCGGGTGATGTCGGACATCGTCTCCGGCCGCCGCGCCGAGATCGACCTGGAGGGGCTGGCGATGGACCGCTACCGCTGGGCCGACCTGACCGGCATCCGCGGTCCGAAGGGCCGCCCGGCCGCCGCGCCGGTGCCGCAGGCGGGGTAATCGCCGGCGCCGCGGTCAGAGCACGAAATCGGCGGCGACGAGGGCGATCGAGCCGGTGAGCTGGATGTGGAAGTCGGAAGCGCCGTCGCCGTTGACGTCGCCGCCGATGGTGGTGACGCCGCCGACCACGACGTAGCGCAACTGGCCGGCGATGCCGGCATAGGGCGCCGTGCCGATGAAGCTGAAGGCCTGGTCGCCGGCGATTGTCGTATTGGCATCGATCCCGAGCAGGTCGATCTTGTCCGCCTGCGCGTGGCTGAAATCGGTGATCCGGTCGGCTCCGGCGCCGACCGGGCTCTGCGCCGTGCTGCCATAGACGAAGCGGTCGGCGCCGGCGCCTCCTGTCAGCATGTCCTTGCCGCCCGCGCCGGTGAGCACGTCGTTGCCGTTCCAGCCCAGCAGCGTGTTGGCCCCGGTGTTCCCGACCAGGCTGTCATTGCCCTGGCCGCCGGAGAGGTTCTCGATCGAGTTCAGAAAATCGCCCGCGGCGTCGCCGGCGCTGCCCGCGCCCGTCACCAGATTGACCACAACCCCGGCCGAGCTCGTGTAGTAGCTGGCGGTGTCGGTGCCGTTGCCGCCGTAGAGGCTGTCCGCGCCGGCCCCGCCGCGCAGCAGATCGTCGCCGTCGTCGCCGGAGAGGTAGTCGTTTGCGGCGTCCCCGGACAGGCTGTCGCTGCCGGAGCCGCCGTAGAGACTATCGTAGTCTCCGCCGCCGGTGAGCGTGTCGTTGCCGTCGTTGCCGCTGAGGCTGTTGCTGCCGGCATTTCCGGTGAGCGAGTCGTCGTGCTGGCTGCCGGCGACGTTCTCGAAATTCGAGAAGGTGTCGCCCTGCGCGGTGCCGCCGCTCGCGGCCCCCGACGCCAGATTCACCGTCACCGCGGCGGCGGAGGCGTAATAGTTCAGGGTATCGCTGCCGGCACCGCCATTGAGCACATCGGCGCCGGCACCGCCCTCGATGTAGTCATAGCCGTCGCCGCCGGAGATGGTGTCGGTGCCGGCGCCGCCATAGAGGGAATCGTTGCCGCTGTCGCCGTAGAGCGAATCGTTCCCGTCGTCGCCGTTGAGGTAGTCGCCGCCGCTGCCGCCATGGAACACATCGTTGCCCAGGCCGCCATTTCCGTTGTCGCGACCGCTGCCGCCGTTGAACGTGTCGTTCCCGCCATTGCCGGAGAAGGAATCGTCGCCGTCCCCCGCGGTCACGACGTCGTCGCCGGAGCCGAGGGAGAAGTACAGCCTCTCGAAATTGGTGAATTGCACGCCGTTGGACGCGGTCGTGGTCGCCCCCGGCGTCGTGTTGGTCGTGACGGTGAACACTGTCGAGCTGTTCGCATAGTAGAACTGCAGGACATCCTGCCCGGCGCCGCCATTGATGGTGTCGGCGCCGGCATAGGTGGTGACATAGTCGTCGCCGGTTCCGCCATCGATGGTGTCTACGGAGCTGACGCCGTAGTCACCGTCATTGATCGTATCGTCCCCTCCGGCACCGGTGATCTGATCGCTGGACGCCGTGCCGTAGAGATTATCGTCGCCCGCGGTTCCCGGGATGATGGACATCGCTGCATCTCCTTGAACAGTTAAGAGACCGTTTGGAAATGCTACGGGTGCGGCCGTCTGACGGCGGTTTCTGCGCTTCCGGTGCTCACGGACCCAAACATCGGCTGCGCGCCGGTTCTCGAAACCACCGCCAGCCGACTCTCACCAGTGCATTTCCAAACGGTCTCTAAGGAATAAGCGTCGACTCCATGCTCCAAAAAGGACATTTAATGCATAATTGTGGCTTAATTGAGAATATATGTTGCCGCCGGACCTCGAGGGCTACAGGGGACCGATCCGAAGCGCCGACTATGACCGCCGTCTCGCCCGCAGCGCCCTGACCTGATCCTGCAGGCAGCGGACCAGGTCCTTCAGCGCCGGGTCGGCGATCGGCTCGGCCAGCTCGAGCGTGCGGCTGCGGCCGCCATCATCGACCGTCACCGTGAATTGCCGGGCGTCCGGCATCGGCCGCGACAGGCCTTCCGGCGCCGCGGGCCGGTCGAGGACATGCGCGTCGCGGACCAGCGCCTCGATCCGGGCGGCCTCCGCCGGCGGCAGCGCCGCCAGGTCCAGCACCACCGGCTCGGCCAGCCCCGGCGCATAGAACAGGCCCGTGCTCGACATCGCGAAGGTGATCCGCATCGTCCGCTCCTGCCCCCGGGCGTCAGCCGGTCGGGATGCCGACCTGCTTCCAGGCGTCGGCCACCGCCTTGACCTCGGCCTTCTTCACGCCGGGCAGCCGCCCCGCCACATCCACCGTCACGGCGGCGAATTCGGCGAATTTCGTGGTCTCGGTCACCCGGGCGTCGCGGACCGTATCGTACCAGATGCGCCCCGCCCGCTCCCAGGCGTTGCCGCCGATGGCGGTCGCAGCGAGGTAGAAGGCCCGGTTCGGGATGCCGGAATTGATGTGGACGCCGCCATTGTCCTGCATCGTGTCGACATAGTCGTCCATGTGGCCGGGCTGGCGGTCCTTCCCCAGCACCGGGTCGTCATAGGCGGTGCCCGGCGCCTTCATCGACCGCAGGCCGACGCCCTGCACCTTGGCGGTGAACAACCCCTCGCCGATGATCCAGTCGGCCTCCCCGGCGGTCTGCTTCAGCACCCACTGCTTGACCAGCGATCCCCAGACATCGGACAGGGATTCGTTCAGCGCTCCCGGCTGCTGCATGTAGACGAGGCCGGCCTCGTCCTCGGTGACGCCGTGGCCGAGCTCGTGGCCGATGACGTCGAGCGAGGCGGTGAAGCGGTTGAACAGGTCGCCGTCGCCATCGCCGAACACCATGCGCTGGCCGTTCCAGAAGGCGTTGTTGTAGTCCTCGCCGTAATGGACCGTGGCGTCGAGCGCCATGCCGTCGTCGTCGATCGAGTTGCGGCGATACGCCTCGAAGAAGAAGTCGAAGGTGTGGCCGAGGCCGTCATAGGCCTCGTCGACCGCGACGTCGCCCGACGGGTCCTGCCCTTCGGCGCGCACCAGCGTTCCCGGCAGGGTCTCGCCGTTGCCGGCGGTGTAGATGCTGCGCTGGCGCGACGGCGGCAGGGCCAGCTTGCGGCTGCGGCGCGCCGCCACCGACTGCGCCACCTCCAGCCGGACGCGCATGGTGCGGAACGTCGTGTCGATGCCGAGCGCCCGGCTGGCGGCCGCCTTCTGCGCCCTGCTGCCATTGGCGAGAATCTCGCGCAGCAGATAGGGCGGCAGGATGCAGAAGATCGAGTGGCGATGGTGTCGGGTGCACATGCGGATCTCCCTTACCGGCCTGTCACCGGATAAACCACGATGTCTTCCTTCGTTCCCGGAAAGCTTTCCTGGATTCCGGAGCCCCGCATCGTCGTTGCAGGCATGGCGACGCCATCCGGAGACCGGACGATCCGGCTTCCGGCCCGGGCAGCCCAGGCGTCAGCCATGCCGGTGGATATGGGCGAGCATCTGCAGGCCGCGCCACTTGGCGTCGCGCTCCTTCTCGCGGCGGCGGTGTTCGGCCCAGTCGTCGTCGGTCCACTGGCGCCGGCCGGCCGGCAGGGGCCGATCGGGCGCTGGATCCGGCGGCGCGGTGGCGGAGGGCGGCCCGGTATCGGCGAGGGCCGAGGGCGCCTCGTCCATGGGCAGCTTGCGGAAGAGCTTGCCGCCGGGAGCGAAGACCTCGCCGGTGGTGGTGTTGAAGTTGTAGATCGTGTCGCCCGGCAGGCCGAGATCGGCGTCGATGCGCTCGTTCTCGGTCAGCCGGATCCACAGATCGGCGGTGAGCCGCTCCATGGCGTCGGGGCTGACGACGGCGATGGCGTGGGAGACGCCCTGGGCGACGGCGTGGCGCCGGTCGTCCTTCCGGTCCTGCAGCCGGTCCCGTCGGGCTTCGGCCTTGTGCCGCCTCTCCTCGCGCTGCTGGCGCAGCCTGGCCTTCAGCGCGACGGCGCGGCGGATGCCGAGGAACAGGCTGCTGAAGCGGGTCTCGGCCTTCCCGGCACGGTCGAGATCGGACGCCGCGAGGGCGGCGACGCCCTGGGCCTGGAAGCCGCGGGCCAGCTCCATGGCAAGCCCGGCCAGCTCGGACAGCATCGCGATGTCGGCCTCGTCCGTGGCCGGCGAAGCGGCGTGCGGTGGACGAGCGGAAATTATCCTGAGGATGTCGGCCGTATCTATTCTGAGCAAAAGCGGCCGGAAAGTGCCTGATTTCAAAGGAATGCAACGGGCCGCAATCGAGGGTGGATTGCGGCCCCTGTTGCTTAAGGCGTCTCATTGAAAATCAATTAGTTACCATCCGTCCTGCCTGGGAGAGCCTCCGATTGCGGCCCGATTGCGGCCCCTCCGGAAGCCGTCAATCAGAAGTAGGTCTCTCCTGTTCCTCGCGGAGCGCCGCTCCTCGCCTGCGTCGCTCGTCCATAGCCTTCGCACGAAGAACACTTTGCTTTTGATACTCTCGATAAGCGTCAAACAATTCACGCTCTATCTCGCGTTTAGAAGGCTCCCGCTTCTCGATCTCTCGAAAAGCGAAAATGCGGGAATCCATCTGGAACCATCCGCAATGGCATATATAGCTGATAAAAAAATCACGATCCTCTTCTGTAAGTATGAGCTCCTTCGTATTCATAAGATACTCTACTAGATCATTTGCGAATATAGTGACAAGTTTGTGCAATAAAACTTCCATTCCAAGCACGTCACCAAAATAATCATCGCCCTCTCCTGTTAAAAGCCAATTGAGATTAACTTCGGTGGCTTCTCGAATCTTTGCCAGAGAGGCAGCGTTTGGCTCTCTTTCGTTTCTCAGATAATTTTGTAAGGTCCGGTAGGGTATGCCTGTCCTTTCGGAGAATTCCGCGTAGGTCTCGCGTCCAGCCTTAATGGCGAGCCTGAGCCTTTCGCCGATGCTCGATTGGGCATTGTTCATCGTTGACATGTACTCACATGGGCATAAGATGGGGGCGAATTTGACCCACTCTAGCATGCCCGATGCGAATGAGCACCCTACGAGACGATAGCCTGAAACTAGCAATCCGGGCAGCCTTAGTTGCACGAGGCCTGTCGTTGTCCAGCTGGTGTCGCAGCAACAATTTGTCGCGCTCCTACGTCGAGAAGATATTAACGGGGCAGCGGAATGGCCCGAGATCGCTTTCGATAAAGGTCAAGATTATCTCCGATTGCCGATTGTCGGAGTCTATCGCTCCCTCTGCGCATCTCGATCCCTCAGGATCTGTCGACCGAGCTCCCGAGCAATGACGCATCCTGAACCGATCTATATCGATGCCGCCACACTCGGTAGGCTCGCCGGGATTGGGGATCGGAGGGCGCGCAAGGCTCTTGCACGCGGCCACGAAGGTAAGCCGTGGCGGGGATGCTCGATCAACGTCCGAGTCGTGGAAGGGTGCGGCGGGACCTCCGGCCACAAGTATGAGGTCTCCCTCAGTGATCTGCCGTCGGATGTACAGGCACGCTGGGTCGCCATGTCCGGCCAGGCCGCGGAGGTACATTATCCTCCGATCCCCGCAGGCACCGCGGCCAATTTCGCTCACTCAGCCTGGTCTTGGCGCCTGCCCATCATCCGTCGGGCACTCGCGCATCCCGTTGGCTCCAAAGCTCGAAGCGCGGCGATCCGTGGGATCGTCGAGGCTGAGCATGTCGACAGCGACGGATGCCTGCGGCGGTTCAGCGAGAACACCGTCCGGGAGTGGCTGCGCCGGTACGAGGCGCGTGGCATCAGCGGGTTGAGCCGCAAAGGCCGGACAGATCGTGGCAAGGCGCGCACTGCAATCTCCCGCGAATGGGATCGGGCGATCGACGCGGCCGGCCTCGGCTTGGAGGATCAGACGCAGATTGTCGCGGCCGTACGTCGTCACGTCCGCTCGCTGTGGGCCGGCCCTGCGACCTTCGCTGGCTGGCGACGAATCGCCAAGCTCGCATCCGACCGGCTGCACGATCTGACCGCCGCCGCGCTTGGCGCCGACCATCCGGCAGCAACTCCCGGGGCTTGCCAGGTCCCGAGGGAGTTCGTCGAACGGGAGCGGCACTACCGCGTGGTCGGGGTTCACGGCCGCGACAGGAAGGCCTTCGACGACCACCAGCGCCCCCGCATAAGCCGCGCCGTCGATCATATGCGGCCGATGCAACAGGTGATCGGCGACGTCCACCCTGCCGACATCTACTACACCCGCGCGGACGGCAGCACGGCCACCACCAAGCTGATCGCGTGGCTGGACGTCGCCAACCACCGCCTCCGGGTGCTCCCCGTGTTCCTGGAGAAGGGCGAAGGGGTGCGCCAGGAGCACGTCATCCAATCCTTCATCGAGATGGCAGGCGATAACCTCTGGGGCATGCCCTCCGGGCTCTATCTCGACAACGGCAGCGAGTACGATTGGACCGGCTTCGTCGAGGACGCCCTCAAGCTGACGGGCATGCGCATTGACTTCTCCGGCCAGACCGCCGACGCAGGTGGCTCGCAGGTGACGCGCGCTCAACCTTACAACGCAGCGGCGAAGGGCGTCCTGGAAGGAGCCTTCGCCAACCTTGAACAACGCTTCCTGTCGATGGTCTCAGGCTGGGTCGGTGGCGACCGGATGCGGAAGAAGACGGCACATGTCGGCAAGCCGCCGGCACCGTTCCCCGGCAGCCCGGCTGCGCTGGCGGAGACGATCCGGGATGCCGTGGCCGCATACAACGCGACCGAACAGCGGGGGCGGCTGGCCGGCCGGTCGCCGGACCAGGTCTTCGCTGCGCATGTCGAGGACGGATGGGGCCGCACCGACATTGCCGAGGCCGATCTCCTGGCAGCCTTCTGCCGCAAGGAGATCCGGGTGGTCGCCAAGGGCGCCATCTCCTTCAACGGCCGCTCCTACTACGATGATGCCCTGGCTCGCCTGCCGGCCGGCAGCCGGGTCGAGATCGGCATCCCCAAATGGCCTGGCGCCGGCAGGATCGCGGTGTGGGATGCGCGCGGAACCTTCCTCTGCGCGGCCGCGCCGGACAGGCCCTATGCCCATGACGATCGTTCCGGCGCGGTCGAGGCCGGCCGACGCAGGAAGGTGGCGCAGGCTCGCGTCGCCGAGCTGCGCCGCAACATCGTCCCGATCGACGGCGTGGCGCTTCTACGGGACGAGGCTGCGCGCGCGGCCTCGGCGTTGGTGCCGGAACGTTCCGGCGTGATCCGGTTCGATCACAACCAGACCAAGGCCGGCAAGGCACTCGCCGAGACGCCAGCCGCGCGGCGGAACCGCGAAGCCGAGGCCGAGCGCGCCTATCGGAACGAGATCGCCGAGACACTTCAGAAACTCGTTGGGGGCCGGCGGTGGCAGCCGCTGACCCCCACGCAGCCGGCAGGGCCGGCACTTCTCCAACGGAAGGGATGGAGGCAGGAAAGGTGACAGACGTTATCCCGTTGTTCAACCAGGGATCCCCAGACGGATTTTGCGAAACCCCGACCGCGACGACGATCATCAACGCGGCCCGCTATTGCCTCGTCAATCAGCGGATGGGGCTGGTCGTCGGCGAGCCCGGCATCGGCAAGACGACGGCTCTGCGCCACTTCACCCAAAGCACGATGGGGGTCCACTTCGTGACCATCAACCCCACGCTGCGAACGCTGCACGCCGCCTTAAGCCATATCGCGCAGGAGATCGGCTGCTATCCCGGCGGCCGGGCGCGGGAGACTTACGAGATCCTGGAGCGAGGGCTGGGCAGGCGACATGGCCGGCTCGTCATCCTGGACGAGGCGCAGCACCTGTCGGACGAGGCGCTGGAGGCGCTGCGCTGCATCCATGACGAGACCCGAGCCGGCGTTCTCCTTTGCGGCAACGCGTACTTCCGGACCCGGTTCAACAACGAACGGCGCGGCTTCGGTCAAATCACGTCCCGCCTCGGCATCCGCATTGTCCTGGAGCATCCGGACGCCGCCGATGTGGACAGCATCTGCACCCAACGGGAGGTGCACGACCCGGCGGCCCGCTCCTTTCTCGTGACGCAATCCCGGACGGTTGGCGCGCTTCGCCTGGTCGACAGTCTGATCGAGATGGCGGCGAAGTTGGCGGGCTCGGCCGGGGCGATTCGGGTCAAGCACCTCAAGGACGGTCTGCGGATGCTTGGAGGCGAGGCATGACCGACGCTCCCTTCATGATCAACGGATCGCGGTTCTCCGACCCAACGGAGGCGTTGGAAACCGCGGCCCGTGTGGCGCGGACGCTGTCATACCTGCCGCAGGCCATGTCCGACGGTGTCGATGGGAGAGCGGCCCAGGGTCTCGAACACCTTTTGAACGGCCTCACCTGCATGCTGGAGGGGCTGGAGCCGGTCGTCAGGGATCGCATCGAAGAACCCTTCCGCAAGGGCCGGATGGAAGGGATGCGGTTCGCCGGCGCCGAATACGAGCGAGGCGTCCGCGAGGGGCAAGAGGCAGTTCGGGCGACGTCGAGGGGACGACAGTCCGGCTCGGCCGACCTTCGGCACATGTGCAGGGAACAGGACCAGCTCGGGACGGAGGCCCCTCATGCCGCTGTCGCGTGAGCAGATCGCCTTGATCCATGTCGCCAAGGATCGCGTCGCCATGGCCGAGGATGACTACCGTGCCCTGTTGCGCCGAGTCGGCGGCGTCGAGAGCAGCCGCCAGCTCGATGCCGCCGGCTTCACCGCCGTCATGAAGGAGTTCGAGCGCTGCGGTTTCCAGAGCGACGCCGCGCGGAAGGCGTTCGGCAACCGCACCGGCATGGCCTCGGCCGGCCAGGTCCAGCTGATCCGGAAGCTGTGGCAGGACTTCGCGGGGGCGGAGGCGGCCGACAAGAGCCTTGGCGTGTGGCTCGACCGCAAGTTCAAGGTGAGTTCGATCCGCTTCGTCACCGCCGCAGCCGCACCCAGGGTGATCGCAGCCCTCACGGCGATGGCCCAGCGTCGCCAGCCAACGTAAGGCGCCTATCACATCTCGTTCTCACGACGGCCCCTGAACGGGGCCGTTCTTCTGTCGGGAATCGGCCGGGAACCCGCCCCCGGCCTGCCTCGCGACTTTCTGGTGCACGGGCGGGCGACCCGATCGCGACGGCTGACCAGGCACCCGTCCCCTGATCGACCCCACGCCTTAACGATGCCGGACGGTGCGGCTCAGTCGTGGCAGCCACCGGCCATATAGCGCTGAATTGACTTTGAGAAAAGGGCGCCCGACCCGCCCCGGATCGGGCGCCCAAGGGGCGAAGATTCCCTAATCACGTCACCGCAGCTTCGGTCACGCAAGACAATCTGAGTACAAATCCAACGACACGCCAATCCCGAAACCGGTTCGGCATCTGGCCCAACCGTTGGGTCAATTATCTATCGCCGCTCTCCCCCAAACTATTGGGACAGATCTTGAACGAGGATGCGGTCCTTCATGAACAGAGAAAGCAGCATCGGTCTCCGGGGATACGTCGGCGCGGTCTACATGCCGCTGATCGAAGCGGGATTTAGGGCCGAAGCCGAACGACTGGCCCAGAAATGGGGTGGCCTGAAGCGCTACGTCCCCGGCGTGGGCCATCTGCGTCCGACATCTCCGCTCGCCAGGCTGATCGGATATGAGGCCGCGCGCGTCCTAGCCGAAGCCTTCGGCCCGTCGCACCTCTACTTCGCACGCGGTGCTGACCGAGGCCATCTCAAGGCGCGGATCGTTCACGCCCTGGACAGAGGCTTACGCCCACGCGAGATCGCCCAGGAGACCGGCGCATCTGAGGAGTGGGTGCGTCGCGTCCGCGCCACGATCGGAATGGAGCCGTTCACTCGCTGGGGTGCCGCCGTCTGTGTTTCGGCATGCAAATTTGGCTCTGACGCAGTTTTGATGGAGCTCGATTACGTGGCGCCGATGACGCGAGCCTGAAGCAGATCGATCTTGCCGCGGCCGTACATCTGGCGCTTCACGAGTTTGAGCTTGGTGATCTGGCCCTCGGTCTGGCCGTTGGACCAGGGAGAGGTGATTGCGGCGCTGACCGCCGCCTGGTCCTTTGTGACGCCGCGGGCGAAGGCATCGACCAGGCTGGAGCGGGCCTGTTCCAGCCAAGGCTCGAGATCGACCAGCGACTTCTTGCGGATCATGCTTTGGAAGGCGGCGATGATGCTCCGCGCCTCGACCAGCTTCGGCACGCTGCTTTCGATCGCCGCGACGGTGACGGTCTCGGATTTGGAGAGGCTGTCACGGCCGATGGTCATGAAGCGCGCGATGGTGCGCGCCGAGGGAGCGCGGCTCAGGGCATTGCCGTCGACCTGCTCCGCCCGGCGGCGGCGGGCGGCCCACTCGGCCACGACCCGAAGGCAGCCGCGGAAGCCTTGGGCTTTGAGGCGCCGCCACAGCTCGGCGCCGTTGCATTGACCGGCCGCCCACTGGGTGTCGAGCCATGGCAGATAGAGCTCGAGCGAGCTTTCCCGGACGCGAAAGACGTCGGAGCGCTGGCCACGCAGCACCCTGCGGACCAGATTGCGGCTGTGCCCGGTGCGGCGCACGATCTCCTTGATCGTGACGCCATCCTTGGCCAGTCCGAGAATGGCGGCGTTGGTGTCCTCGCGGCGAAGGTACCCCTCATATTGGATCCGCTCGGCGGCGGTGAGCAGGTCCGGATCGATCGTGGCGGCGCCGATTGCGGTGCGGATCTGCCGCATGGATTTGCGCACCGCGTCGAGGAAGGCCCGGCTGGCGTTCTCCATCAGGTGCCAACGGTCGGCGACCTGGGTGGCCTGCGGCAGCGCCTTGGCCGTGGCCACGGCGTAGCCGCCACCGCGGTCGCGGGCGACGACGGCGATCTGCGGCTGGTCCGAGAGCCAGGCCTGCGCCGTCGCCGGCTCGCGGTCAGGCAGCAGGGCAATGGTCTTGCGCCGTTCCAGGTCGCAGATGATGGTCCCGTAGCGCTGGTTGCGCCGCCATGCCCAGTCGTCGATCCCGATCACGGTCGGCGGGATAAAGCGTGAGCCGCCGTGTCGGCGCACGACGCGCAGCAGCGTGTCATTGCTGACCGGCAGCCTCAGCCTTCGCGCCAGATTCGCCGCCGGCCGGCCACCCAGCGCGAGCCCGAGATGGCGGATGATGTGATCGAGCCGGGCGGTCCGTCGTCCCCACGGCGCCAGCACGGCCGCGTCGAACCGTTCGGTGAAGATCCGGCGCCCGCACAGCACCGCGTCACAGTGGAACCGCCGCGCCTGCACCACCAGCCGGACCGGTTTGCCGGCCATGGGCAGGTCGGCCAGACGCCGGCGATATCGGCTGTGGACCCGCGTGCAGATCGACCCGCATTCCGGGCAGGCACTCGCCTTGTTCACCGCGCGGACGGTGATCAGCAGGCCCGCGGCATCGTAGACGGCATCATCCACCACGAAGCCGCGCGGCACAAGGTCGGATGGCCGGAGAGCATCTCGCATGGTGTTGATTCCCCTCGTGAAACCAACATCAGCAGACTCCTCAATCCCATCAAAATTGAGTCAGAGCCAATCTTGTGCGCCGATTGACAGCCGTCCATGGATGAGCGGCCGATCACGCCGGAATGGTTCCCGGGCATCCTGTACGAGCTTGCGCGCGCCGGCTTCGTGCAAGAGGCGGCGGCCCTCTCCGAAGCCAGGGGCGGCCGGACGATCGATATCCCCCTCCGTGAGCGGCTGACCGACGCCAGCGCGCTGGCACGGTTGATCGGGATGCCGGCGGCCGGTGCCGTCTCCGAACGCTGGGGCGGCACGCGCCAGTACGTGCCGCTCCGCGGTGGTGTCGGCTCGAAGATGCGCAACATCCTGGCGCATCCGGGCGGAACCGCCGAGTGCGCGAGGGACCTGCAGACATCGGAACAATGGGTCCGTCGTGTCCGCAATCAGGGCGGGTCGAAGCGTTGGCGGCCCAGCGATTGCGAGGCCTCCCGTCCAGCGTCGCCGCTAACGGGGGGCTAACGGGGACAGGACGGCCGAACATCGGCCGGGTGCGGGGATGGGTGCCGCAGGCTCCCCGAGACCGCTCCTCGCCCCTCCTACGAAATCACACTCGCCGGGCATGGCCCGGCCTGCATGGAGAGAAGACATGGCAGAAGACATCCGCTCCAGCGGCGATCTGATCACGGATTCCGGCGCGCTGGACGAGATCCGCGCCATACTGGAACGCCGGCGCGCCGTCGAGGCACAGCGGGCCGAGGCGAAGGACCATATCGGCCTGGTCGACCGGCGCCTGGAGGAACTGGCGGCGATGGTTGTGTCGGCGGAAGCCGGCAAGCTCCCGCTGCATGACCCACGGCCGATCGGTCGGCTCGCGTCGCTGCTCAGCGGCACGGCGGCTGGCCCTGACCCTGCCGAGGTTCAGCGCCGGCGCGATCACAATACCGTCCAGCAGGCTCTGATTGACGACGCCCGGCAGGATATCGCCCTGTTGGAGGAGGAAAGGCAGCGTGCGCAGGCCGAGTGCGACGACGCCGAGCGGCGCATCGCAACCGTCAACGGCGAGTTGCACGCGGTGGTCGCGGACGCACTCTTCATCGCGTTCCAGCGGGAGGCCTTGGCCCTGGTCGAGCGGCGCCTGCGCCCGCTGCGTCTGTTGAAGCGTCGGTTCCCTGGGCGATCGCTGTTGATGGAGCGGCTGTCCAATGTGGAGATCAGTTGGCGCGAGATGCGGCCGAGCCCGGTCGAGGGAGCATCCGATCGTTCCGTCACACGCACAATCTGGCCGGCCAATGGAGCAGACGACAGCGAAACCGCGGAGGAATTCCTGTCCCGGATTGCGACAGAGATCGACGCCAAGGGTGGCGCGAAGCGGACCAAATCCGTCGACGACGGGCCGGGCCGATAGGGTGGCGGTCGTGCCATGCTGCTGAACTATGCCTCACGGTTCGAGGCCGGTGCCAGCAGCGCGATCATCGCGATGCCGAATAGGCGGCGAGAGTAATTTGCTGAACGGCCCGTCTGAGAGTAGGTCAATGGCCAAGGCGGCCGCGTCAACGCGACCGCCACTTTCCCGGATAGCGGAAATCGTGGCATGAAGTGAGATAAATCCAGCGTCTTTTGGCGTCAGGTATCCTACCGCCTGACGTGACAAGGCCAGTTTTGCCGGGCCGACGAACGCCAATATCGGCCATCACGCCGGTGCCTCAGTATCGGACGAAACCCAAACCCCAAGTACCCGGTCGGTTACGGTGAGACGGAGCGATCTCGGCACGCAAGAAGCCGCTTTGGAGACGAAATCCGCATTACAGACATCTGGGGTCGCGGGCATGCCCTTCGCCGTGACGCCCTCGCGAGAACGGTCTCTGGTGACATGCTCTTCGGCCGTGGAGATCTTCTCACGCAGCAAATGCATCTTCATCCTCGACATCCTCGTCAGGAGACACGCCTCGCGACCATCGAGCCGATTCGGCATCAAAGGTCGCTCCAAGCGCTCTCAGGCAGTTCGATACTGTCGATCGCTCGCAGGGTCTGAGAATCGTCTTCTCAACGTCAGCAACAATATCGTCCAGTGAAAGCGGCACGTTCGCTCCAATGAGAATTGCTGTAACCGCGTCGCTCACGCTCATCCGTCGTGGTCCGCCCCAATCCTCAAGGAACAGATATTGTGCCGAATTTACACGCATTCGTGGGTCCACGGCCGCGAGGCTACACACCATCTCCGCTGTCATTTCGGGAGGAACTCTCCCCTCCAGCGCATCCAAAATCTCGGAGACGTGAAACGCGACGCCTCGCATCGAAAGGATCTCAGAAAGGTGATTCAGCAGATGGGGTTGATCATCTCGCTTTACAGCAATGTCCCGGTCATTAAGTCCCCAAAGTCCTGGACCAATTCGAAGCAAAGGATCCGCAGCAACGACTTGAAATATTTCGTTCACCCCTCTCAGTGCAACGAGCCGCTGCTTGATTTCGCTTGTCCGTAGAGGTCGGCCGGACTGCTGCACGACAGCAATGATCGCCTGTCTCAAATTTGCCCGAGCGACGGCGCCATCGTCGGGATTTGGTTGCGCCCATACCATGCGTCCCAGCCGACGCAGGCCTCCAGAGCGCTGGAGGGCCACATCGATCACGTACTTGTCCGTGCGAAGGGCCAATCCAGACGACCGCTCGATCAATGCATTCAGGATCTCGCTCGCGTGCCACTGACGGCCCGGCGAACCCCCAGCCACTACATCCTCTGCCTCATCTCCTAGGCGCTCGACGTCACCGTTCCCCAGCCGTAGATGACGGTCAACCCCATAGGTGCCCCGTCCGAGTAGAAAACCGACTGCTGCTGCGGCATTGTGGGCGCGACGTACATCAATATCCCTGCCAGCTCTAGCGGAGGCGAGTTCGGCAATTTCTGTGAAGTGGAGCGGATGATTGGCTGCCTGCAAGACTGCCTCGACCACATGCTCAGCACCTCTACCGTAGCTGCGGAGGATCAAATCGCCCCGCTCATCGACGACAAAATGGCAGTAACGGGATGATTTTTCCCAGAGTAGATCCTTGAATTCGCGGGCCCCTCGCGGGAGTAAAGCATCGACAAGAGCGCGACAGTGAGGCTGACTCCAACTCTCACCAACTCCACTTTGCAATAGGCGACTAGCCTCACCAATGCTTCCCTCCCACCTTGCCTGCGAGAGAAATGCCAGATACTCGACCCCGTCGACCGCAACAATCTCGGCGCTGCCCTTGCAAATGTTGGAGAGAATGTATCTAAACGTCTCGGGAAATTGAGAAATCCCCGTGAACCACGCGTCAGCCGCCTCGACTCCCAACAAGGGTAGAGGAACTTCGCGATTCTGTAGAAGTGACATAAGCTTCTTCGACAATAGATCGTCCCAGAATTCTTCGCGAAGGAGCCGCTTGAGAATCTTCGATTCTATTTGTCGAACCCGCTCACGTGTAACGCCATAAACCTCTCCGATCTGCTGTAGCGTTTGCGCAGGGGTATCGAGACCCATCCTCCGCCGCAGGACTTCACGTTCCCTTTCTTCGTATTTGGTTAGCGACTGACGGACACTGACCAGAAGACTGCTTTCAGAAGCATCGCTCACTCGGTCGTCGATGCTGAACGGCCCCTCGGCAAGGGCGTGCTCAAGAGATTCGACCAGATCACTGACCGATCGTCGTCCGAAGTTCGGAACGTCGAGAAGCTGCTTGAGCGTAAACGTCTCGAGATCCCTTATGCGGGTGATCTTCAATCCTGAGAAGACATTGGAGATACGAACGGTTAGTTCCAACGACTCGAATGGACGATCTGCAAGCCACGGCGGAGCTGCTCTCGCGAATTCACAGGGATCGGCGCGCCCAGATCCGATGAATTCCTCAAATCGATATACACCGATGGATGTACGAAGACGTCGGTCAAGCTCAGTCTCTCGGGACCAATAAGACAATTCGTCGAAAATTCCGACCGACTCAAGTTCGGCAGCAGCTTCCGGTGTGACCTCAAGGAAATCTCGGACCCAGCCTTCCGCTTCCTGAGTTGGTTGCTGCGGACTTGGAGGCTGCACTTCCTCGTCATCGAGCACGTATCCCCAACCCTGTCTGCCCAGATAAACCGGCATCCCTTCGATGAATCCGATCGGGAGATCGGTTGATAAGAACCCGCTTGGGAGTGCATATTTTGCAGCGCCTGTGAGCAGTAGGCGGCCAGAACGATTGCAAACGAGATCGTCGAACGCACGGGATGGTGGACGGTCGAAGCCCACGTGCAGAACGCCAGTGGCGAGTTCGGCATTGTCTCGCGATGCCCAGGCCTCCAGCAACGTCTTCAGATCACGATGGACGCTAACCGCCCACTCACCTGTCGGCGCCCGGAGCATCAGAAATGCTCTCAGCGTCGTCATTGTCAGGTTGCTTTCTCGGACAATTTATCGAAGATCGCGACAAAATCGATGTGCCCCTGCGTGGCCTGCGCGTAGAGCTCGTTGACTCCCCAATCGGCAAGGCGCTCCACCAGCCGATAGACTGTGGTGTCTGTAAGTTGATCCTGCATGAGCGCCTCGACGGCCCGTCGCAGTGTCTGGTCGGGGTCCAGCGAGCCAACATTGAATAATGTCACCCGCTTCGCAAATTCCGGCGGAATGACTCCATGAGCCAGCGCGAGGCCAACGCCAAATCTGTACCCGTCCATCTTCTCTGCGAATATCTCTCGCTCCTTCAATTCATCTAATTTGTCATTCGCGGCGTCGGATAGGCCGACCGTGATTAAGTCTGAGGTCACAGCGCCGTCCTTTCAATCCTCGACTGTGTTGGCGTTACTTCTCGAATCGTGTAAACCGCGCCCACGCGTGGCTTGATGGTGGCCAGATCGGTCTCTGGCCTGACTTCTCCGCTGTGAACCAGCAGCACGAATTGGCTTGTCACGGTGGGGAGGTATTTTAGAATGTTATCTCGATGCTGCAGGTCTAGACGCCCAAATGGGGTATCCATGACGACTGGACCTACTGCACGTCCGGTGCGATTAAGTCCGTCAATCAATGAGAGCGCGACGATTTGTTCAGCGCCCGCGCTTCGGAGAGGCACCTTGCGACCAGTATCATCTATAATCGTCAGGCCATAGTTGGAGTTAATCTCGAGACCCCGATAGCCCTTTTGGGTGGTCATCTCCCGAAAGGCGAGAGTCGCTAGTTGTTCTACCCTAGAGCGAAGCCGGTCACGCAAGCGCTCAATACTTGTGGCAAAGGTTTTCTCAAGATCGGTTGCAATAGAAACCTTCAAGGTGCTTTTCTTCGATCGTGCAGGCGCGAGGCTCTCGATTGCCTTCTGCGAAACTGCAAGATCCTCCTTGGTCTTCTCAATGTCCTTACGAGTGGACGCTATTGATGTCTGAATGCGCCCTTCTTCAATTAAAGCACTCTGCTGCAAAGCGCGCTTACGTGCCAATTCAGCAGTATCATGTCCCGCGATTTCGTCGTTCAATCGTTCGATTTCATTTTCCGCTCGCTGAAGCTCCACTTCCATCCTTTTGAACTCCGAATCGATATCGGCTATTCGATCACGGGCGTTCACACCTCGAATTTTAGCAAGTGAAGCGATCTGCGCTGAAACCGCCTGCATGTCATCGGTATCATCGTCCATACGACGAAGCTCGGCTTGCATTTCCCCGAGCGAGGCACCCATTCTAATGCGACGGTCCTCGCCAAGCTCTTGACCGCAGGTGGGGCACACGCTCGTCTTGAGGAGGCGGTCCAAATCGTCGATTTTAGTTTGAAGCCGGCCTTGTTGCCGCAAGCTTTGCGCCAGTTCGTTCTGCCGTCGCTGGAGCTGTGTCCTCTTGACCTGCAGCCTGGTGTCGAGGAGATCCTGCCAGGCTAGCCCAAGGAGCGTCTGACGATCCGTGGCTTTCTTGCGCTGGAGTTCCTCCAACGTGCGTCGTTGCGAAATGAGGGCATCGAGCTTCGACTTGGAAGCGAGCACGTTCGCGGCCGCCTCCAGTTCGTCGTCGAGCCTGTCGCGCTCGGAGCGGACATTGGCGCACCTAGCCTGAAGCCTATCCAAATCGCGTTCCAGCGCATCCTGCCGCGCGGTCAGGTCCAGCGTCCTTTCGGCCTGCTTCTCCAGGCCTTGGACGTGGGCTATGTCGCTACTCTGCCGCTTCGTCGCGGCCTTTAGGATCGCACCCAGTTCGTCCCGCCCATGGATTAGGGCCGGCACTCCTAACACCTGTTCAATTGCGTCCTTGATCCGGCGGCCCTGTTCGCTCCCCTCTATCAGAAGGCTCTCATATTCCTGAAGCAATTCGCCGTCGAATAGGAAGAAGCGCGAAACTTGCTCCGGAGCAATCTGATCAATCTCGGGCTCCACTTGGTCGCCGCTCATCGGCGTTCCATCTCGGTTCAGCAGGACCGTGGTCTGGAAGTCTTCCGGGCGCGAAGGCCTCGCAACGCTTTGCCGACGCGTCGCTGTGCGGCGAAGATCGTATGAGCGCCCGTTCGCCTCGAACTGAATGAACACCTGGACCCGCCAATCGTCCTCATTGGCCGCGTCTCTATTAACGATGTCCTGAATCGGGATCGGGCGCGAGTGACGACCAACGGCCTGACCATAGAAGCCCCATCGAAGGGCATTGAGCAGGCTGGTCTTGCCTCTCATATTGTCACCAAAAATAATCATGACGTTACGATTTTCGTCCATTGGAAAATCGATGATCACATCACCCTTATAGGGCATGAAATTTGTTGCTGTTAATCTGATGAGTTTCATGTCGGCTGCCTCAGGCGTCTACAGGTTTTTGCGTGACTAGCGCATCTATGAGCCTCTCCATCGCACCCATCGACGCCGCGCGATCATCGCTAAATTGATATTTCTTTTGTATTAGATAGCATTGGCGCACCAACTCTGAGTCCAGGCTCGGCGCTACTTCTGCCATTGCAGAGATTAAAGTCTGTAGCGCCATATCAACTTCATTTCCGCTCATTCGTCTTCCATCCCCTCGTCTGGTATGGATCCCGGATCCATGCCCATGCGAATTGCTATTCCGCGAAGCTCCGCAGCTGCATCGCGGTTAATTGCATTGCTCGCGAACTCGACAGAGCGGACCAGCTCACCTCTTAAGAGGCCGAGCTGATCAGAGTCGTCCGCTTCCGAGGTCGGGACGACAATTGCATCGTGGATCACTGCGATCTGCTTACCGCCAGAGCGCCGTAACACGCGGCCGCGGCGCTGGATGAACTGTCGTGGATTCTGCGATGAGGCAAGGATGAGAGCATGAGAGACCGCAGGAATGTCCACTCCCTCGTCCAGGCACCTGATTGACACCAGAACGCCTCCGAATGACCGGAACCACGACATCGTCGCGTCTCGGCTTCCGTCCATTCCGGAGTGATACTCGACCGGATCCAACCCTATGCTGCGCAGACCGTCCCGAACTTCATCCAATTGGGCCGCGTCCTCGCAATAGACCAGCCAGCTCTGCCCTCCTTCAAAGCAAGTCCTTAGAATATCGATCGCCAGTCGAAGCTTTGCATGCGCCTTCTTTGCAATTCTCGCGCGCTTAATGAGTAGCAGCTTCGCTTTCTCACTCAGAGCACGATTACCGAATTTGTCGGGATTCTGCTTTGCAATCTCTCTTTTTATTGTGATCGAGATATCGGTCCATTGGGCCGCCTCGTCGGCGGTCAAGCTGATGGGATGTGGGTAATACTCGTAGGGTACCAGGCGGCCAGATCGAATTGCGTCTATCAGTGTGATGGGTGGCGGGACAACGGTGCCGAAGTACTCCATTATTCTCGCAGTCCCGTCAGGGTCCCCATATCGCTTGGGAGTGGCGCTGAGCCCGAGTCGACGCCCAGCCTCGATTGTCAGGACGCTGGAGTTTTGTGGACTGCCAATCTGATGGACCTCATCAGCTACGACGAGAAGGTGGTCGCCGGAAACTACATTGGAAATGAACTCCGCCATGGAAGCCGTCTGCATCGTCGCTAAGACGACCCGAGAACCCAAGGAAGGATCACGATCGGTCATCCCCCTTAACCTGCGCGGTCTTCGCCAGCGATCGTGACCGCCGCCCGCCAGCAGCAACGCCGCGTTTGGCAATTCGTCGCGAACCTCCTCAGCCCATTGCTCAAGAAGCAAGCGGCTTGGGACGAGGATAAGAGTCGGCAGTCCTCGGGCGGCGTGCTCCCTTATGGCAAGGATCGCCGTGTACGTCTTGCCGCTGCCAGTAGCGTGCTGGAAGATGCCTCGGTAACCTTGACCTGCCCAAGCTTGAATCGCTGCGCTTTGGTGCGGTAGGGCTGATCGTCGCTTAGGAAGCGGAAGCTGTTCTATTTCCACGTGATCTAGCCTCGCGAATGCAGCTTTCTTGAGGTGCGCGACCGCGCTCGTAGGGAACGGAAATACCTCGACGTCGGGGTCTTCCTCCGACCAGAGGCTCTCGAAATGCACCTCATGTCGCCTCACCCGCTCGGCCTCGAGTCCGCCTCGCCAGCTGCAGAACACTTCGATCGACTCGAAGTTGCCATCACCGTCCCAGCCGGACCAAGTTTCGTTTGCCGAGCCCTTGAAGCTCACGCAATTGCCATACCCGTCCCCGAATATTCCAATCTTTTCGTGATAGAGTCCCTTTCTGTCGGCTCGCATGGCGAGCTTCACTTCTAAGGTCCCGGTGGCTATGAGAGTTGCCAGCACCCGAGCGGGTTGAGCAGTTCTTGGGTCAGCCAAAAGTGAATCAAATTGGTCGACGATCGTCTCGGCGATGCGCTCACTACGACGAGCATATCCGAGAGCGATTGAGTCAATGTCGTCGGGGTCAAGCTCCGGAGAACATATTAGCCTAATCGTTCCGCCTCGACGGGCGAATTCCACAATACTTGATCCAATAACCAGAAATACCGACGATCTGAAATAGCCTACCGCTCGCCTATACAGGATCGATTCTCGCAAACATCTGCGGTAGAAGCTACCAATCGGATTGTCCTTCAGCGACCTGTATTCTGTCAGGAACTCCGATGCCGCCAGGTCCCCCACAAAGCCTGGCTTGGTGTGATTGGGTGTCGGGGTCATGGCGCGAGTGGCTTCATTGGCTTTTGACTATTTCCACTGCACGATTGCTAGCCTCGTCAGGTGCGCTGCCCTCCTCCAGAAGCCTACGGAACTGTTCAAAGCGTCCGCGAGAGCCATCCACATACTCCGCCTGTGCTTCGACGCCGATCCAGCGCCTGCCAAGTCCCTCCGCAACGGAACCGGTCGTATTGGACCCTGCAAAGGGATCGAGTACGAGATCTCCCTCAGCGGTCAGAAATTTTATAAAAAAGGCTGACAGTGAAGATTGCATGCGCGCCGGATGCGCAGATAAATTGAGCGTCCTACAATACTCCCGGTATTTTGCATCCCACTGTGTACCGGTGTATTTCAAAAGTGATTCTGGAAAATGCTCACCACTGAGGTCCAATACATTTGGGCTAATGGCACCGCCATGATCAGACAAGAATCCCTTCTCTGATATCTTGTGGCCAGACGGTCGTATTCCTGAATTGTATTTTTGCGACTTTAATAACTTCTTCATATCGGCGCTGTACGGGTTGAGTACATTCCGATTGTCGGCCTTTGGAAATGTCGCCCGCGACATCCACCAAACGTGTGTAAAGGAATCCTTGAGCCGGGCTCGCTTCAGATTTACCCATGCCGCAGGACTCGGAAGGCGCGCTGGATTATGGCAAATAACATGTTGACATAAGTTCAGCTTTGCCGCTCGCTTAAACGCTAGGAGTGCTTCCAATGGAAGCGTTGACATGATTGGAAAGCCTTCTTCCCAAGCATTTCCAATCTCGATGACGATTGAGCCATCTTCTGTCAGAAGATCACTCAGGGGCGATGCGAGCGATTCTAACCACGCGAGATACGCTTCTCCCGTCTCGTTGCCGTATCTCTTCTTCCGAACCAAGGGAAAGGGAGGCGACGTTACGATGAGATTGACCCTACCCTTGATCACGGCGAAGCGGTCACTGTCGATGGCATCTTCAATTCTGCCACGAAACATCTGTCCGAGTGGAGTCTGGTACGCCAAGGTGATCTTGCGCTGAGGCCGGCGCGCGGACTCTGAAGTTCGCTTGCGTTTCATTGCTCACAGCCAATGCCTAGGAGGGTGCAAAAATCGGCACTGAACTGAATGGGCCTAGAGCCCCGCCATGGTCTCATTATTCCCCCGCCCGAACCGCAGGGCTTTCCCGGCGGCTTCGTGATCGAATATTTTACGTCAACAACAACCAGCGATCGTGAAACACAACTGATCATCATAATCAGTTTAAACTTGTCCTATCTGACTACTCTTGGCAAGTGAGATTAGGCCTTGCCTCCTGGGACAGACCTTGCCGTCGCCAGAAGTCGCTTCGGGGTCGGCCGGACCGTCCGGTTCGGGGCGACCTAGAGTCCCTCGGAATATCAGCAATGGGAATCGACCAGCCTCTCGCGGCTGTGATCGGTTCGCGCTAGCCGGGTCGACTGGCCTCCGATTTGAAGGCACCTCCACGGCCGGCAAACGTCACCAATGGAGTTGAAGGCGAGTCATCCTCTCCCATGCCGCGAGAGGATTGGCTTAAAAGCCGCGATTTTCCAACAGGTTTGATGCCATCCCCTGATCAGAAATTCTCATTTTTGCGCGTCTCGTCGTTGAGACGATTTTTTAAGGAGTATCCTCGCAACCCGAGGGTTTCAGCCGTCCTCCGTCGCTCAAAACAATTCCAGCCGCTCTAAATTAATTGTAGCCCCCCTAGCGGACTTTCGGCTTTGATCGCAGCATCGACCATTCCTGCATTAGAACAAAAGAAGAACAAATAAGCAAGAGAAATCGTCGACGATGCGCACGCTCATCGGCATGGCCACGCCACTTGACAATAGGTTCATATGCACCTATTTAAAGCGGCATGTTCCCTCCGCAGACCCTCGACGACGAAACCGTCGCCCTCATCGTCCGCACCTGCCTGTGCCAGCGCATCCAGCGGGCGGGGCGGATCATCGGCCGTCGTTTCGACGAAGCGTTCCGGTCGCTCGGGATCAACAACTGGCAGTTCTCCGTCCTCGTCGCGCTCAGGCATCTTCGGTCCCCGACGATGGGGGAATTGGCGGAGGCGCTCGGGATGGACCGCACGACCCTGACCAAGAATCTGAAACCGCTGTCCCGGCGCGAACTTCTGCGCGTGTCCACCGACGAGCACGACGCGCGGGCGCGGCGCATCACCCTGACGGAAGCCGGCGAGGACATCCTCGCCAATGCCGGAGAGGGCTGGCATCGGGCTCAGCGGGCGGTCACCCGCGACATTCCTCCGGAAGAGCTCGCGCAGCTGACCTCCTCGCTGGAGCGCTTCCAGTTTGCAGGCAGGGGCTGAACGATGAGTGCAAGACTCGAAGGTTTGTCACATACGTGCATATCCACTGATTTTCGGACATGCACCCGGCCACAGATCCCGGAGCGCCTGCCCCGGTTATCGGAAACCCGCTCATGAAAAAGAAGCACCTCCTGCTCTTCGTGGCTCTCCCGCTGCTGGCGATCGGCACCGCGAGCTTCGTCGTGGTCTCCGGGTCGGCCAAAGAGCGGGCGGCGGAGGGCGACCCGCGCAGCGCTCCGCCGGCCGTCGCGATCGCCGAAGCCAAGCGGGTCGGGCATGTCGAGCGCGCGTTCACCGGGTCGATCTCGGCGCGGGTGCAGAGCAATCTCGGCTTCCGCGTGCCCGGCAAGATCGTCGAACGCATGGTCGATGTCGGCGAGCGCGTCGCCGCCGGGCAGCCGCTCATGCGCATCGACGAGAACGACCTGCGCCTCGCCCTGACGGCCAGGCAGAACGCGGCCGCCGCCGCCCGTGCGGTGGCGGTGCAGGCCCGCGCGGACGACGAGAGATATGCCGATCTCGTGGCCAAGGGATGGGCGACGAAGCAGCGCCATGAGCAGGCCAAGGCGGCGCTGGACTCCGCCGAGGCCCAGCTCGCCGCCGCCGAAGCCGAGGCCAGGGTCGCGGCGAACGAGGCCGGGTATTCGACTCTCGAAGCCGACGCGGACGGCATCGTCGTGGAAACGCTCGGCGAGCCCGGTCAGGTGGTCTCGGCCGGACAGGTGGTGGTGAGGCTCGCCCATGCCGGGCCGCGCGAGGCCATCGTCGATCTTCCGGAGGCGGTCAGGCCGGCCATCGGCTCGCAGGCCGAAGCCAGCGTCTACGGCCTCGACCGGCGGCGCTGGCCCGCTCGCCTGCGGCAATTGTCGGATTCGGCCGACCCGCAGACCCGGACCTACGAGGCGCGTTACGTGCTGGACGGCGATGCGGCGTCGGCGCCGCTGGGCGCGACGGTGACGCTGTGGATCGCGGATGCCGATGCCGCCGACGCGGTCGAGATTCCGATCGGCGCCGTCCTGGACGACGGCCGCAGGACCGGTGTCTGGGTCGTCGACCAGGCCACATCCACGGTCGGCTTCAGGCCGGTGACGATACGTCGGCTCGGCGGCGAGACCGCGATCGTGTCGGGCCTCGAGCCCGGCGAGCGGATCGCGGCCCTGGGCGCCCACCTCCTCCATGACGGAGAGACCGTGCGCGTTCTGATTGCAAAGGCGGATGCGCCATGAGCTTCAATCTTTCGGCGCTCGCCGTCCGCGAGCGCCCGGTGACGCTGTTCTTCATCATCGCGATCGCGATCGCCGGGGCCTTCGCCTTCCTCAAGCTGGGCCGTGCGGAGGATCCCGCCTTCACCGTGAAGACGCTGACCGTCACCACCGCCTGGCCGGGCGCGACGGCGCAGGAGATGCAGGACCTCGTGGCCGAGCCGCTCGAGAAGCGCCTCCAGGAATTGCAATGGTACGACCGGGTCGAGACCATCACACGGCCCGGGCTCGCCTTCTTGACGCTCACCCTGAAGGACAGCACCCCGCCGGCCGCGGTGCAGGAGCAGTTCTACCAGGCCCGCAAGAAGCTGGGCGACGAAGCCCGGAACCTGCCCGCCGGGGCCATGGGCCCCTTCGTCAACGACGAGTATTCGGACGTCAGCTTCGCGCTGTACGCGCTGAAGGCCAAAGGCATGCCGATGCGCGCGCTGGTCCGGCAGGCGGAGGCGATCCGCCAGCAGCTTCTCCATGTGCCCGGCGTCAAGAAGATCGACATTCTCGGCGAGCGGCCGGAACGGATCTTCGTCGAGTTCTCCTATGCGAAGCTGGTCACGCTCGGCGTGTCGGCGCAGGACATCTTCGTCGCCCTGCAGCGGCAGAACGCGGTGACGCCGGCGGGCTCGATCGACACCGAGGGACCGCAGGTCTTCATCCGTCTCGACGGCGCCTATGACGATCTCCAGAAGATCGCCGATACGCCGATCGCCGCCGGCGGCCGCACCCTCAAGCTCTCCGACGTCGCCGATGTCCGGCGCGGATACGAGGACCCGGCGACCTTCATCATCCGCCATCAGGGCGAGCCGGCGCTGATGCTGTCCGCGGTGATGCAGGACGGCTGGAACGGCCTCGACCTCGGCCGCGCGCTGGAGGCGGAGACGACGAAGATCGCCGGCGCCCTGCCGCTCGGGCTCAGCCTGACCAAGGTGACCGACCAGGCCGTGAACATCACGGAGTCCGTCGACGAGTTCATGCTGAAGTTCTTCATGGCGCTCGGGGTCGTGCTGCTGGTCAGCCTGCTCAGCCTCGGCTGGCGGGTCGGCATCGTCGTCGCGGCCGCGGTGCCCCTCACCCTCGCGGTCGTCTTCCTCGTCATGCTGGAGACCGGCCGCTTCTTCGACCGCATCACCCTCGGCGCCCTGATCCTCGCGCTCGGGCTGCTGGTCGACGACGCCATCATCGCCATCGAGGTGATGGTGGTGAAGATGGAGGAGGGCATGGACCGGCTCGCGGCCGCGGCCTATGCCTGGAGCCATACGGCGGCGCCGATGCTGTCGGGGACGCTGGTGACGGTGGTCGGGCTGATGCCGGTCGGCTTCGCGCGCTCGACCGCCGGCGAATATGCCGGCAACATCTTCTGGATCGTGGGCTTCGCCCTGATCGCCTCCTGGGTCGTGGCGGTCGCCTTCACGCCCTATCTGGGCGTGAAGCTGCTGCCCGCGATCAAGCCGGTCGCAGGCGGGCACCACGCCATCTACGACACGCCGAACTACCGACGCCTGCGCCGGGTCATCGCTGCCGCCGTGCGCCACAAATTCCTCACCTGCGGCGCGGTGGGCGTGGTCTTCGCGCTCTCGGTCGTCGGCATGGGCGCGGTGAAGCAGCAATTCTTCCCGACCTCCGACCGTCCCGAGGTGCTGGTCGAGGTGCGCATGCCGGAGGGCACGAGCATCGAGACGACCGAGCGGACGGTCGAGACGGTCGAGCGCTGGCTGGCGGACCAGCCGGAGGCGAAGATCGTCACCAGCTATATCGGCCGGGGCGCACCGCGGTTCTTCCTGGCCCTGTCCCCGGAACTGCCCGACCCCGCCTTCGCCAAGATCGTCATCCTGACACCCGACGCGGAGGCCCGCGAAGCGCTGAAGCGCCGGCTGCGCACGGCCGTGGCCGAGGGGCTCGCGCCCGAAGCCTATCTGCGCATCACCCAGCTGGTGTTCGGGCCCTATACGCCGTTCCCGGTCGAGTTCCGGATCATGGGGCCGGATGCCGACGAGCTGCGCCGGATCTCCGAACAGGCCCTCGCCGTCATGCGGGGCGTTCCCGACGTGCAGCAGGCCAATCGCGACTGGGGCAATCGCACGCCGACCCTGCGCTATGTCCTCGACCAGGACCGGCTGCGCCTGATCGGCCTGTCGCCGGCGGAAGCGGCGCAGCAGCTGCAGTTCCTGCTCACCGGCGTCACCGTCACGCAGGTTCGCGAGAACATCCGCACGGTCGACGTGGTGGCCCGCAGCGCCGGCGGAGAGCGGCTCGACCCCGCCCGCCTCGCCGATTTCTCGCTCACCAGCCGCGACGGAAAGCTGATCCCGCTCGCCCAGATCGGCCATGTCGAGGTGCGCATGGAAGATCCGATCATGAAGCGGCGCGACCGGACCCCGACGATCTCCGTCCGCTCCGACATCGGCGAGGCCACCCAGCCGCCTGAGGTCTCGATGCGCGTCATGCAGGCCCTGCAGCCCCTGATCGCCTCGCTGCCCGAGGGCTACCGCATCGAGATGGGCGGCTCGATCGAGGAAGCGGGCAAGGCGAACGCCGCCCTCGCCGTCGTGTTCCCGATCATGGTGGCCCTGATGCTGGTCTTCATCATGCTGCAGGTCCGCTCCTTCTCGGCCACCGCCATGGTGATGCTCACCGCCCCGCTCGGCCTCGTCGGCGCCGTGCCGATCCTGCTCGCCTTCAACCAGCCCTTCGGCTTCAACGCCATCCTCGGGCTGATCGGGCTCGCCGGCATCCTGATGCGCAACACGCTGATCCTGATCGGGCAGATCAAGGAGAACAGGGATGCCGGGCTCGACGACTACCACGCCGTGGTCGAGGCGACCGTGCAGCGCGCCCGTCCCGTCATCCTGACGGCGCTCGCCGCTGTGCTGGCCTTCGTTCCCCTCACCCATTCGGTGTTCTGGGGGTCGATGGCCTACACGCTGATCGGCGGCACGGCCATCGGCACCGTGCTCATCCTGCTCTTCCTGCCGGCCCTCTACGCCGCCTGGTTCCGGGTGAAGCCGGCGGATGCCCTCTCGCCGGACGTCGGAACCGGCCTAGGTCACGGGGAGGCGATCCCCGCACCGGCCGGCGCCGAGTGACGCGCTCATCCCCGACGAGGTCGTCGCCCGCAGCCGGGCCGTGACCTCCGGCTGACGCCGGCCGGCTATCGAGGATCACGCCAGGCGCCCGCATCGCTCCGGGCGCCATCGGCATGCCTGGTGCCTCCAGGTTTGGCCAACATTGGCTCATGCCTATGCGAAGTATTCCTCGTTTGGCTGAGGGCATCGCTTCCGCTTATCCAGGAGGTCGACGGCGGCCTGCGACACGGGCGCCGTTCCGGACGGACCCCTCCGGCCCCCCGATTCATGGAGACAGGATTGACGATCCCGGTATCGCGCCGCTGGGCGCTTGCCAGCTCTCTGCTCGTCCCCGCGCTCGCCGCCCTCCCGGCCGCGGCGCGGGCCGGCGGGGATGCCGAGGCGCGGCTCGCCGAGCTCGAGCGCGCCCATGACGGCCGCATCGGCGTCGCCGCGCTCGATCTCGCGACCGGCGCGCGCATCGGGCATCGGGCCGACGAGCGCTTCCTGCTGTGCAGCACCTTCAAGGCCCTGGCCGCGGCCTTCGTCCTCGCCCGGATCGACCAGAAGAAGGAGCGGTTGGACCGCCGAATCGTGATCTCGCGCAAGGATCTCGTGGCCGGCGTGTCGTCGGTGACCGAACGCCGCGTCGGCGGGGCCGGCATGACGGTGGCCGAGCTCTGCGACGCCGCGGTGACCTACAGCGACAACACGGCGGGCAACCTCCTGCTCGCCAGCTTCGGCGGCCCGGCGGGGCTGACCGCCTTCCTGCGGTCGATCGGCGACGGGACCTCGCGACTGGACCGCATCGAGCCGGAGCTGAACGCCTATGCCGCGCCCGGCGATCCGCGCGACACCACGACACCGGCGGCGATGCTGGAGACGCTGCGGACGCTGCTGTTCGGCGACGCGCTCTCCCCGTCCTCGCGCGCCCAGCTGGCGGCCTGGCTGATCACCAACAAGACCGGCGACGCCCGGCTGCGGGCCGGCTTCCCGGCGGGCTGGCTGGTCGGCGACAAGACCGGGACCGGCGGGAACAAGGAGGGCAGCGTCAACGACGTCGCCGTCGCCTGGACGCCGCAGCGCGGCGCGGTCATCGTCACCGCCTATTGCGAGCTGCCGTCGAAGTCGATGGCGCAGCAGAACCCGGTGATCGCCGAGATCGGGCGCATCGTCGCCGGGGCCTGACCCCGGCCGGACGCCCGATCATCAGCCAAAACCAGAAAGACGCCGTATCCGCCATGAGACGCATCTTCCGTCAGACGCTCGGAGCCCTCGCGGCCGCTTCCCTGCTCCTCGGCACGCCCGTCCACGCCGCCGACGATTCCGGACAGGATCGGATCGCGAGCGCCGTCCGGGAGGCGGTCGGGCCGGTCATGGAGGAGCACGACATCCCCGGCATGGCCGTGGCGGTCACCGCGCGGGGGAAGCGGTATGTCTTCAGCTACGGCGTCGCGTCGCGGGAGAGCGGGCAGAAGGTCACCGAGGACACGCTGTTCGAGATCGGGTCGGTCAGCAAGACCTTCACCGCGACGCTCGGCGCCGTTGCGCAGCTGCGCGGGGGCCTCTCCCTTTCCGACAGCGCCAGCCGGCACCTGCCGGCCCTCGCCGGCAGCGCCTTCGACCGGATCAGCCTGCTCGATCTCGCGACCTACACGGCGGGCGGCCTGCCGCTGCAGTTCCCGGACGACGTCACCGGCCAGGACGGGATGATCGCCTTCTACCGGGGCTGGCGCCCGGCCTATGCCGCCGGCACCCATCGGCTGTACTCGAACCCCAGCATCGGCCTGTTCGGCGCCCTCGCCGCCCGGAGCCTGGACAAGCCGTTCGACGAGCTGATGGAGCAGGACATCTTCCCGGCGCTGGGCCTGACCCGGACCTATATCCGGGTCCCGCGCGACCGGATGGACCGCTACGCCTGGGGCATCTCGAGATCCGGCCGGCCGGTCCGGGTGACGCCGGGCGTGCTGGATTCGGAGGCCTACGGCGTGAAGACGACCGCGGCCGACATGATCCGGTTCGTCGAAGCCAATATGGGCGGCGGGGCGCTGGACGACACGCTCCGGCGCGCCATCGCCGCGACCCATGCCGGCTATTACCGGGTCGGCGACATGACCCAGGGGCTGGGCTGGGAGATGTATGCCTGGCCGATCGGCCTCGACCGGCTGCGGGCCGGCAACTCCGTCGACATGGCCCTGAAGCCCCACGCCGTCACCCGGCTGGACCCGCCGCTGCCGCCGCAGGATGACGTGCTGATCAACAAGACCGGCTCGACCAACGGCTTCGGCGCCTATGTCGCCTTCGTTCCCGCCCGCGGCATCGGCGTGGCGATCCTGGCGAACCGGGCCTATCCGATCGCGGCGCGGGTGACCGCCGCCTATCGCATCCTGGCGGCGCTGGACGGCGAGGCCGGCTGACGAAACGCGAGGTCCGCCCTACGCCGCGTCCCGGTCGCGGCGCAGGCCGTCCTTGCGCATCTGGTCGGGCGTGGTGCCGGTCAGGCGGTGGAACATGGCGATGAAGGCCGAGGCGTTGCCGTAGCCGAGCCAGCGCGCCACCGCGCCGACCGAGGCCCCCTCCTCCAGCCGCGACAGGGCCGCGACCAGCTTCATCCGCTGCCGCCATTCGGCGAAGGACATGCCGAGGTCGCGCTGGCAGTGGCGCGACAGGGTGCGCTCGGTGGTGCCCGTGACCCGCGCCCATTCCGCCAGCGACCGGCGGTCGCCCGGCTCGCGCTGCAGCGCCTCCAGCACGATGCGCAGGGCCGGGTCGTCGGACAGCGGCAGATAGGAGGAATGGCGCGGCGCCAGCCGGATCTGGTCGACCAGCACCTGGGCCAGCCTCAGGTCGGCGTCGGTCTTCGGCACCTTCACGCCCCGGGCGTCGAAATCGGCCAGGATCGCCTTGATCAGCGGGCTGAGCGCCAGGGTGCAGGGCTCGGCCGGCAGATCGGCGCAGAACTCGCGCACGACATAGACCGAGACGTAGCGCACCGCGTCGCGGTTGTGGCAGGCATGCACCACGTCGGGCGGGGTCCAGATCGCATAATGCGGCGGCGACAGGTAGCGCACGCCGCCGACCGTCGCCACCATCAGGCCGCGCACGGCGTAGTTCAGCTTGCCCCAGGGCAGCGCCGCCTCCGGCCACACCATGCCGGCCGGGTAGTCCTCGGTGCGGAAGGACAGCGGGTCGGGCGGCTCGCCGCGCAGCGCGGGGATGCGGGTCATGTCCTGTCCTCTCGATCGTCTGTCCGATCATCGTTATATATCTTGAACCGGCCAGACGCTACGGTCGCACCATGTCCGCATCCGACACCCCCTTGCGCTGGTTCGCCCTGCCGGTCGTCACCGTGGCGATCTGGTCCGGCAACGTCGTCGTCACCAAGCTGGCGGCGACCGCGGTGCACCCGAGCGTCATCGCCTTCGAGCGCTGGGCCCTGGCGCTGCTGCTGCTGACGCCGTTCCTGATCCGGCCGGTGTGGCGGCTGCGGCGGGAGATCCGGCCGCATCTGGCGAAGCTGGCGGTGCTGGGGCTGCTCGGCATGGCCGCCTATCAGGGGCTGGCCTATTACGCGGCGGAGACCACGTCCGCCACCAAGATGGGCTTCGTGGTGTCGCTGGTGCCGCTCCTGACCATGGCGCTGTCGAGCCTGCTGCTGGCCGAGGCGCCGACGCCGGGCATGGTGGGCGGCGGCGCCCTGTCGCTCGTCGGCCTGACGCTGCTGCTGGGCCAGGGCGACCCGCTGGCGCCGTTCAGCGGCGGGCTGGCGCCGGGCGACGGGCTGATGCTGATCGCCTGCATCACCTATTCCGGCTACGGCGTGCTGCTGCGGCGCTGGCCGATGCCGTTGCCGGTCTGGCCGTCCTTGTACCTGCAGATCGCCTTCGCCACGCTGTTCCTGCTGCCCGGCTGGCTGCTGGCGCCGACGGCGCCGCACAGCGCCACGGCGGTCGGGCTGATCCTCTATGCCGGGATCCCGACCTCGATCCTGGCGCCGTTCCTGTGGATGCAGGCGATCCGGCTGCTCGGCCCCAGCCGCACCAGCCTGTTCATCAACCTGTCGCCGGTGATGACCGCGGCGATCGCGGTGGCGGCGCTGGGCGAGAGCCTGCACCCGTACCACCTGGCCGGCGGCGCCCTGGTGCTGCTGGGCGTCGTCCTGGCCCAGCGCTTCGGCCGGCGGGCGGCGCGGGTGCCGGTCGCGGAGGCCGCCGAGTGAAGCGGCTACTCCTGCCGAGCACCGTATTCCCCGATCCCGACGAAGGGAAAATAGGCGACAAAGGTCGCCGCGAAGAAAGCCCCCGCCTGGATCAGGGTCGAGGCCGCCACGCTCTGGTTCCTGGTCAGCTCGGAAACGACGTTTCCGAAGATGAGAAGGATATACGTGAAGGCCTGACGTGCGTGCGCGACATCGGTCCCCTGGCGACGGATCTCGCTGAGGGTGTGCCTGAGCTTGAACCCGACCTTGGCCCGGTATCGGGCAATACCCTGCAAACCCTGCCGCGCGTTCGGGTCGCCCGGCATCGGCGGCTCGAGGCCCATCGCGATCCTGTCGAAGTACTGGTTGAAGGCACGATAGGAAATCGTCTCCAGCAGCTCGACGGCCGTGTAGGCCGCGACATATTTGGCCACCTCCCCGGCGGCTTCCCGTCCGGCCAGGCCGGCCGCCTGGGCACCGGCACCGCTGTGCACCAGCCCGAGAGCGATCAGAACGGTCGTCAGCTGGGAGTATGTCGAGTACGCCGCATTGTCGGCGAAAACCGCCGGCATGTTCAGCAGCGGGCCGCCGCCACGATTGTCCGTGACCGGGAAGTACATGTTCACCATGTCGCGCAGGCCTATGATCAGCGCCCTGGCCGACGCGGGCCCCTGGGCCGCGATTCCGCCCCCGGCCCGGGCTGCGGCGGCGGTCGCACCGATCATCAAGAGGGTGTTGGTGGCGACCGAGGCATACTGCTTTCCCGTCGGCGCCATGCGGTCGTCTGCCGGTCGACTGCTGCTGGTGTCGTAGACCAGGCCGCCGACCTTCACCGCGATCGGCAGAAAATTCAGCGCGATCAGGATCGGAGCGAGATCCTGCTTCATCTTCTCGCTGCTCGCGCTGATGCCATAGGCGGCCGCTTCGCGGGTGGTGGCCAATGTGAGCAGCACCGCGAAGTCGCGCAGAACAACCTTCCCGACGTCCCGGATGGCGCTCAACATGCTGGCGCTCGCCACCTGGTCGCCCCCATTCGCGACGACGAGCTGTTGAAACGCCTGCGACAACGCCTCGACACCATCGTCCCCGCCTGGGCGGGACGTCCGAGCGCTCGTGGGGGCCGGACCGATGTCGTCCTGCTGCCCGGTCTGCGGCTGCGTCGTTGCCGTCGAGGGGCCTGCCGCATCGTCCCCGATCGTGTCGTCCCGCAGCGATTCTGGCAGTTGGTCGATGGCGCGGAGGAGCGCCGGGCTGTCCAGCCGGCTCGCAATCGCCAAAAGCTCGTCGATTCTTTCTTCGAGCGCGATCTTTTGTTGATCGAGCCCATCAATTTCCTGATTCACCGCGCCTATTTTGCTTCTTTCCTCCGCAATCTTATTTTCAACATCCGATATTGACAATTGTGTCTGAGTGATTTGATTTTTCAGTTCTTCCATATCTTCAGAACTTGATTTGACATTTTCGTCATTTTCTCTGATGTCATTTTCGATCTCGTTGATCTCGTCATTTATTTTTATCGACCTTTGCAGGGCCGATTTATATTCATCATCAATAGATCGAAGTTCGTTTATCGTCGAGTTTTCATCATTCAGAAAGCCACTCAGAACACCGATGTCACCGGTCACTTTGCTTTTCTGTCTTTCCAGATCTTCCAGCCGGGTCCCGATCCGGTCGAGTTCTTCCGTGCCGGCCCTCATTTCCGCATCGACTTCGACACCTTCAGCCTCGAGGGCTTCGAGCCGTTCCGCAATCGCCGCCGCCTGCCCTTGGTCCTGTGGATCTGCCGGCGTGGCTCGGAGGGTCTCAATCTCCTCCTGCAGGGCTTCAAGCCTTGCGGTCGCCTGTTCAGTCCGTGTCTTGGCTGCTTGCTCCTGCTCTCTCGCCTCGACCGCCCGCCGCTCCAGATCGGCGAGCGTCCGGTCGAGAGCGCCACGGTGTCCATCGATCAGGGTCGCCAGGCCTTCCAGGTCCCTCGTCTCGCCGGCTTCGCCCAGCGCGATCCCGAGGGAGGCCAGCACGTCGCCGACCTGCGTCCACCGTTCATCGATTGAATCGTACAACCTCTCAAGCTCGTCTTCCTGGGCGAACAGCGCGTCCTGTCGCGCAGAAAGACGGTCCATCAGCGCAACCACTCCCTGTTGCTGACCGTCTATGTTCGCATATGCCAGCTGCTCTTCATCCACGAGGCGAAAATATTCGGTGAGCTGGTTGTCCTGTGTCTGCCGGAGCTCGTCCAGAATTTCGAAAAGCGCTTCCTGATCTTCTGCACCTTGCCACCGGGCTTGGTCCACGGCGTCCAGTTCGTCCTGGCGGGTGGCGAGTTGATCGTTCGTCTGGGCCCTGGCCGCCTCCACATGGTCCCTGGCGTCGCCGGCGGTCCGCAGTCGGCCGATCTCAACCCCCAGCAACTCGGCCATCCATCGATCGAGAGCTGCCGTGTTTTCCGACGATCGTCCTTGGCCTGAGCTTTCGCCGCCGATTTCCTGCTGCCTGGAACTGTCTGCCATCTCTCTCTCCCAACGCTGCTCGCAAACCAGGATCGTCGCGCCCGGCTCGCGCAGCCGACGGGATCGTCACCTTCGCCAACTGCACCGACGTCCTGGAAGGGCTCCCGGGCACCGTCGGCGGCGCATGAAACGGCCGATGGCGCTGTCGGACAGCCTCTACAACCCCATGAGGATTTGCCTGACGGAGCCCGATGGGAATTCCGCTTTTGATATGGCCCGATGCGCGGTTCGGATACTCGCGCCTGCCGACCCGGAAGCCGCCGCCGGGTGAGGCGGCGCCGCCCGCAGCGGGGCGGCGCCGTCTTCGCTACTTCCAGCCGTGCTCGGTGCCGAACTTGCGCAGGGCACGCTCGTGCTCGCGGCGCAGCTGGGTCAGCTTCCGGGTCAGGTCGCGGCCGAGGATCTTGCCGTAATCCTGGCCGGTCTTGGACTTGTCCCAGTCGTTCTCGACAAAGCGGGCATCGACCCGGCCGGAGCGGGAAACCGACACCGGCGTGCCGGTGAAGCTCTGCGCCGCCTTGGTCAGCTCGGCCACGAAGGCGGCGTCGTCGAGGCCGCTATAGGCCTTGCCGGTGGAATCGGCGATGTTCAGGAAGAACAGGTCGCGGCCGAAGGCGGTGTAGCCGCCGCCCAGCCCCTTGTTCACCGACGCCGCATGCTGGAAGAAGGCCTGGGCCTCCTCGCCGGTCGGCGCATGGTCCTTGAAGGTCACCACGGCATAGCCGGTGTTGCCCTGCCCTTCCGGCGTGAAGTCGGTGACCAGCACGCTCCACTGGCGGAAGGTATAGCCGACCGCGGCGCCGAACAGGTCGGCGGTCTTCGGGTCGGTCTCGAAGGCCGATTGCAGCGAGGCATTGGTCTCGAGCTGATAGCCCCCCGGCGTCACCTCGGTCTGCACCTGGTCGGCCGGGATGTTGAGCAGGGCCAGGATCTTCGGCAGCTCGGTGTCCTTCACCTGCTCGGTGAAGGCGGCGCGGTCGGCATAAGTGGCCTTCTTATTGTCGAGGCCGAGCGGCTTGAAGGTCAGCGCCTCGTACGAGAACAGCTGGGTCGGGCCGACCGGCGCTTCCGGCGCCGGCGCGGGCTTCTGGCCGCAGGCGGCGAGCGCGACGGTCGTCGCCAGGCTGGTCGCGAGCGCGACGGTTCTGAGAGATCGCAGGAACGTCATGATTTTCCCCTCCGGACCGGAGCGAAGCGCCCCGGCCGGATATAGGAATGCGCGGGCGCTCGCTTGGCAAGGCGGAGCGCGATGCGATACCAGAGGGAACCGCCCGCCCGGAGACCCATGATGACCGACCGCCCCGACGCCGCCCCCGACACTGGTGAAGCCACGCGCCGCCTGATCGAGGTGATGGCGCGGCTGCGCGATCCCGAGACCGGCTGCCCCTGGGACGTGGAGCAGAGCTTCCGCACCATCGCGCCCTACACGATCGAGGAGGCCTACGAGGTGGCCGACGCGATCGAGCGCGACGCCATGGACGAGCTCAAGGACGAGCTGGGCGACCTCTTGTTCCAGGTCGCTTTCCATTCGCGCATGGCGGAGGAGCGCGGCGCGTTCGACTTCGCCGGCGTGGCCGCCGGCATCGTCGACAAGATGATCCGCCGCCACCCGCATGTGTTCGGCGACGCGCCGGTCGACGCCGACGGCATGCCGGCGCAGTGGGAGCGGCAGAAGGCGGAGGAGCGCGCCGCCAAGGCCGAGGCGGAGGGCCGGCCCGCCGGGGTGCTGGACGGCATCGCCGGCGGCCTGCCCAGCCTGACCCGGGCGCTGAAGCTGCAGCGGCGGGCGGCGCGGGTCGGCTTCGACTGGACCGACCCGGCCGACATCCTGGACAAGATCGAGGAGGAGGTCGCCGAGATCCGGGCGGAGATCGACGGACGGGCGCCGAAAGAGCGGATCGAGGACGAGATCGGCGACCTCTTGTTCTGCGCCGTCAACCTGGCCCGGCGCTACGAGGTCGACCCCGATTCCGCGCTGCGCCGGACCAACGCCAAATTCGAGCGCCGCTTCCGCCACCTGGAGGCGGCGCTGCGGGCCGAGGGCCGCGACCCCGCCGGGGCCAGCCTGGACGAGATGGAGGCCCTGTGGGTCGCGGCGAAGCGGGCGGAGACGGCATAGTCCGTAGGTTGGGTTCGCTGTTGCGAACCCAACACTGGCTCGGGCTGCGCGATGTTGGGTTCGCGTCGCGAACCCAACCTACGCCCGGCTGCGGTTGATCAGACGCCGAGCAGCTCGACGTCGAAGATCAGGGTCGCGTTCGGCGGGATGACGCCGCCGGCGCCGCGGGCGCCGTAGCCCAGCGCAGCCGGGATGACCAGGCGGCGCTTGCCGCCGATCTTCATGCCCTGCACGCCCTCGTCCCAGCCGCGGATCACCCGGCCGCCGCCGAGCGGGAAGCGGAACGGCTCGTTGCGGTCGCGGCTGGAATCGAACTTGCGGCCGGCACTGCCGTCGGCGTTCTGCAGCCAGCCGGTGTAGTGCACGGTCACGGTGACGCCGTGCGTCGCCTCGGCGCCGGTGCCGACCTCGAGGTCCTCGATCTCCAGCCCGGAGGCGGTGACGGTGCTCGACATGACGTTTCCTTCTCGGGTTGGTCTGATCAGGCCGCGGCCGCGATCTCGCCCATGGCGCCGCGGGCGGCGCGCCAGCTGGCCTCGTCCGGCGCCACCAGGATCGGGCCCCGGCGCAGAGTCGGGCGATAGCGGGTGCCGTCCAGCACCGCGGCCCAGCCGCCGGCCTCGGCGTGCAGCAGCGTGCCGGCGGCGTGGTCCCAGGGGAACAGCTTGCGATAGGCCAGGATGTCGATCCGGCTCTCGGCCGCGTCGATGTAGTCGGCGCCGGCGCAGTTGACATGGATGTGCGAGGCGACGGCGTCGCGCAGCCGCAGCACCGCCGTGGCGTATTCGGGCGGGCGCTTGGCCAGGTTGAAGCCGCCGCGCAGCGTCGCCAGCGGTCCGGGCGGGGACAGCGTCAGGCGCTGCCCGTCGATGAAGGCGCCTTCGCCGCGGACCGCCCAGGCGGTGCGATTCTGGACCGGCAGGTGGATCCAGCCCATCAGCGTCTCGCCCCGATGCACCAGGGCGACGATGGTGCCGAAGCGCGGCCGGCCGGCGACGAAATTGGCGGTGCCGTCGACCGGATCGATGACCCAGACCGGGTCGTCGCCGTCCAGCAGGTCGAGCACGGCCGGGTCCTTGGCGCAGGCCTCCTCCCCGACCACCAGGGAGCCGGGCAGGAGCGCCGGCAGCCGCGCGGCCAGGCGGAGCTCGCTCTCCTGGTCGGCGATGGTGACGAGGTCGCCGGGCGCCTTCTCCATCACCGCCCCGTCCTCCAGCCGGCCGAAGCGGGGCAGGATCAGCTCCTGCGCCGTCCCCGCGATCAGGGCGGCGACCGTGTCGATCTCGGGCAGGCGCAGCATCGAAAAACTCTCAGTGACGGGTGGCGATGCCGAGCTGGCGGTGCAGCCGCGCGGCGTCGTTGGGGTGGAGGCGGACGCGGACGAAGAGATGGGCGCCGTCGTCGCGCGCCTCCAGCACCTCGCCATGGCTGTGCAGCCAGGCCAAAGTGCGGCCGTCGGCGATGTCGAGCTTGACCGTCATGGTCTCGCGGTCGGCGTTGATCCGGCGGGCGATCAGCTCCATCAGCCCGTCGCAGCCCTCGCCGGTCAGGGCCGAGATCACCGCCGCGTCATGGCCGCGCCGGCGCACCGCGGTCGACAGGGTCTCGCGCTCATGCTCCGGCAGCAGGTCGGCCTTGTTCAGCACCTCGATCACGCGGCCGTCGGAATCGATGTCGATGTCCAGGTCGCGCAGCACCGCCTCCACATCCTCGCACTGGGCCTCGGTGTCGGGATGGGCGATGTCGCGGACATGCAGGATCAGGTCGGCGGCCTGCACCTCCTCCAGCGTCGCCCGGAAGGCGGCGACCAGATGGGTCGGCAGGTCGGAGATGAAGCCGACGGTGTCGGACAGGATGATCCGCCGCCCCTGCCCCGCCTCGATCGCCCGCATGGTCGGGTCGAGGGTGGCGAACAGCATGTCCTTGGCCAGCACGGTGGCCCGGGTCAGGCGGTTGAACAGCGTCGACTTGCCGGCGTTGGTGTAGCCGACCAACGCCACCACCGGGTACGGCACGCGGGCCCGGGCGTCGCGGTGCAGCGACCGGGTGCGGCGGACGTCGTCGAGCTGGCGCTTGATCTGGATGATGCGGTCGTCGATCTGGCGGCGGTCCAGCTCGATCTGGGTTTCGCCGGGGCCTCCGAGGAAGCCGGCGCCGCCGCGCTGCCGCTCCAGATGGGTCCAGGACCGGACCAGGCGCGAGCGCTGGTAGCTGAGATGCGCCAGCTCGACCTGCAGCTGGCCCTCGCGGGTGCGGGCGCGCTCGCCGAAGATCTCGAGGATCAGGCCGGTGCGGTCGATCACCTTGGCCTTCCAGCGGCGCTCGAGGTTGCGCTGCTGCACCGGGCTGAGCGTGGCGTCGACCACGACCAGCCCGGCCTCGGTGGCGGCGACCACGCTGGACAGCTCCTCCAGCGCGCCCTCGCCGATCAGGGTCGAGGGCTGCGGCCGCGACACCCGGACGCAGCGGGCCTCGGCGATATCGAGCGAGATCGCGCGCGACAGCCCGACCGCCTCCTCCAGCGAGGCCTCGGCGGTCCGGCCGGCGTCGTTGCGGGCACCCGGAAGAACCGGATGAATGACGATGGCGCGCCCCGAGGACGCGCCATCCGCACCGGGATTTGGCCCTGAAGTCTGGCCCAAAGGGATCAGGCCTCTTCCTTCTGCGGTTCGAACAGCTGAATCGGATGCGCCGGCATCACGGTCGAGATCGCATGCTTGTACACCAGCTGCGAATGGGCATCCCGACGGAGCAGGACCGAGAAGTTGTCAAACCAGGTGATGATTCCTTGCAGCTTCACCCCGTTGACGAGGAAGATGGTCACCGGGATCTTGTTCTTCCGGACGTTGTTGAGGAACACGTCCTGAACGTTTTGTGCCTTTTCTGACATTAGTTGGATCCTGCTGCTTGATCTTATTGGAGCCCCGAGGGGCCCGAGCCACACGATGTGGCACCGTCCGACAATATGGGAAGCACCGGGCCGGAGAAAAGGGAGCAATGGTGCATGGTCACGATGCGCCGATGCCGGAGGCGTGAGCAAGATAGGCATCGAGCAGCCGCCGACCGAGCGGGCCGGGGGTGCCGTCGCCGATGATCCGGTCGTCGATCCGCAGCACCGGCGTGACGAAGCTGGTGGCGCTGCTGACGAAGGCTTCGCGCGCGGCATAGGCCTCCTCCAGGCTGAACGGGCGCTCCTCGAAGCGCAGCCCTTCCGCCGCCGCGATCTTCAGGATCGACTGGCGGGTGATGCCGTTGAGGATGTCGTGGCCGGCCGGGCGGGTGACCAGCGCCCCGTCGGCGGTCAGGATCCAGGCGTTGGACGAGGTGCCCTCGGTGACGAAGCCGTCCCCGTCCACCTGCCAGGCCTCGAAGGCGCCACGCTCCGCCGCCTCCTGCTTGCCCAGCACCTGGGCCAGGAGGCCGACCGTCTTGAGGTCCCGGCGCTTCCACCGGATATCGGGGATGGTGACGACGCGGACGCCGGTCCGCGCGTTCGCCGCCAGGGTCAGCCGACGGGTGGTCATCACCAGGGTCGGCCGGGCGGCCGCCGGGAAGCGGAAGTCGCGCGGAGCGGCGCCGCGGGTGACCTGGATGTAGATCAGGCCGTCGCGCACGCCGTTGCGCTGCAAAAGCCCCCGCATGATCAGCCGCAGCACCCGCCGCCCGCACGGCCAGGCGATGCGCAGCTCGCGCAGCGAATAGCCGAGACGGTCGAGATGGCCGTCCTCGTCGACCAGGCGGCCCTGGCGGACGCACACCACCTCGTAGACGCCGTCGGCGAACTGGAAGCCGCGATCCTCGACATGCACCGCCGCCCGGGCATGCGGCACATAGCGCCCGTTGACATAGGCGTCGCGCGCCATCGCTTGCTCTCTCCCTACCCGCTTGCCGCAGCCGACCGCTCGTGTTGCATACACCGGACTCCGACGGAATTCCGCCCTCTTGTTTCGGAACCGTCATCGCGAGCCGGAGCGGAACGGCTTGCGAGGCTGGCGGGCCAAGCCGGCCGAAACCATGTATAATGCAGGCCGCAGGAAGACACGGGTGACACGATGGCGTTGATGATGGGAGCCCTCTACGACGCGCTGAAATCGGCCAACGTTGACGACGAGAAGGCCCGCAAGGCGGCCGAGGAGGTCGCGAGCTTCGAGCAGAGGATCACCGCGATCGCGGGCGAGCTGTCGATCGTGAAGTGGATGGTCGGCTCGAACATCGCGCTCACGCTGCTCGTGCTCGGCAAGCTGTTCGTGGTCGGGCCGTGATCGTCGTCGAGCTTGGCGACATGACGCTCATCGAACGAAATTAGAGGACATCAGTCGACGAGCTTGCGGTCGCCGGCGCCGTGCACGCCCAGGCTCTTCATCTTGCGATGCAGGGCCGAGCGCTCCATGCCGATGAACTCGGCGGTGCGGCTGATGTTGCCGCCGAAGCGGGTGACCTGGGCGATCAGGTACTCGCGCTCGAACAGCTCGCGGGCGTCGCGCAGCGGCAGACCCATGATCTCGCTGCCGCGGTCGCCGCGCAGCACCGCCGGGGCGATCGCGCCGATCTCCGGCGGCAGCATGTCGGCATGGATCGGCATGCTGTTGTCGCCCGCCGCCATGATCAGCAGCCATTCGATGACGTTGCGCAGCTGCCGGACATTGCCCGGCCAGCTATAGGCCTGCAGCGCCGCCATCGCGTCCTCGCCGACCTGCCGCGGCATCAGCCCCTGGCTGTCGGCGGCGCGCTGCATGAAATGGCGGGCCAGCAGCGGGATGTCCTCGCGCCGGCTGGCCAGCGGCGGCACTGCGATCGGCACGACGTTGAGGCGGTAATAGAGGTCCTCGCGGAACCGGCCCTCGGCGATCTCGCTCGGCAGGTCCTTGTTCGAGGAGGCGATCACCCGGACATCGACCTCGACCTTAGTGGCGCCGCCGACGCGGACGAAGGTCTGCTCCTGCAGCACCCGGACGATCTTGCCCTGGGTGGCGAGCGGCATGTCCGCCACCTCGTCCAGCAGCAGCGTGCCGCCATGCGCCTGCTCGAAGGTGCCGACCTTGCGGGTGGTGATGGCGCCGTCGACCATGGCCTCGACGCCGAACAGCTCCTCCTCCAGCCGGTCCGGATGCATCGCGGCGCAGTTCAGCGCGATGAACGGGCCCTCGGCGCGCTTGGACAGGGCGTGCAGCTGGCGGGCCACCACCTCCTTGCCGACGCCGGCCGGGCCGGTGATCAGCACCCGGCTGCCGGTCGGCGCCACGCGCTCGATCTGCTGGGTCAGCTGCCCGATCACCGGCGACTGGCCGACCAGCTCGACCTCGGTGCCGGCGCGCAGCCGCAGCTCGGCGTTCTCGCGCCGCAGCCGGGCCGCCTCGATGGCGCGCTCGACCATCAGCAGCAGCCGGTCCGACTTGAACGGCTTCTCGATGAAGTCGTAGGCGCCGTGCTTGATCGCGGTGACCGCGGTCTCGATGTTGCCGTGGCCGCTGATCATCAGCACCGGCACGCCCGGATGGTCACGCCGGATGATGTCGAGCAGCTCCAGCCCGTCGATCGGGCTGCCCTGCAGCCAGACGTCGAGAATCACCAGGCTGGGCTGGCGCGCGGCGAGCTCGTGCTGCGCCTGCGTCGTGTCGCCCGCTTCCCGCGTCGTATAGCCTTCGTCGTCCAGGATGCCCGAGATGAGCATCCGAATATCCGCCTCGTCGTCGACGACGAGAATGTCATGCGCCATGACCCACCGCGTCCTTGGAGCCCGCAGCCGTCACCCGATCGGTCGATGCATCCGGCTCATCGCCGGTTGGAACGGCCGGCACGCCCGCCTGTTCCAACGGAAAGACGAGGCTCACCCGGGCCCCACCGCCCGGGCGGTCCTCGAGGACCAGCCGGCCGCCGTGATCCTCCATGATTTTCTTGACGATAGCGAGCCCCAATCCGGTGCCTTTGGTCCGCGTCGTGACATAGGGTTCGGTCAGCCGGTCGCGGTCGACGACGGGCAGGCCCTTGCCGTTGTCCTCGACCGTGATCCAGGCCTCGCCATCGGCATAGTCCAGGACCATCCGCACCTGTCCCTTCGGCAGCTCGCGGCCTTCGGCGATGCGGCCTTCGATGGAGTCCGCGGCATTCTGCAGCAGGTTGGTGACGGCCTGGGACAGCTGCCGGGAATCGCACGGCACCAGGGGGCGGTCGTCGGGCTGGCTGAAGGCGAAGCCGATCTTCGGATGGGCGTTGCGCTGCAGGAAGATCGCCTGCTGGCAGGTCTCCGACAGGTCGATCGCCTTCATCACCGGCGACGGCATCCGGGCGAAGGCCGAGAACTCGTCGACCATCCGGCCGATGTCGCCGACCTGCCGCACGATCGTCTCGGTGCAGGTGATGAAGGTCTGGGGATCGTCCGAGATCTGCTTCAGGTATTTGCGCTTCAGCCGTTCCGCCGAGAGCTGGATCGGGGTCAGCGGGTTCTTGATCTCATGCGCGATCCGGCGGGCCACGTCGGCCCAGGCCGCCTTGCGCTGGGCCGACAGCAGCTCGGTGACGTCGTCGAAGGTGACGACGAAGCCCTGGATCTCGCCGTCGAGGCGCTCCGCGGCGATGCGGGCCAGGAGCGTGCGCAGCTCGCCGTGCCGGCGGATCTTCACCTGGCCCTCGACCACCCGGCCCTGACGGCTGCGGGCGTTCTCCAGCAGCTCCTTCATCTCCGGCACCGCCGCTTCCAGCGGCTGGCCGACCAGTTCGTCGACCGTGCGGCCCAGCAGGTCGGTGGCCGACCGGTTCGGCAGATGGACCCGGCCATCATGGTCGAGGCCGAGCACGCCGGCCGAGACGCCGGACAGCACCGTCTCGGTGAACTGCCGGCGCTGGTCGAGCTGACGGTTGGCCTCGATCAGCTCGCGCCGCTGGCTCTCCAGCTGGTTGGTCATGCGGTTGAAGGACCGGGCCAGGCTGCCGAGCTCGTCGGTGCTGTCGCTGCCCTGGACCCGGATCGACAGGTCGCCCGCCCGCACCCGCTCCGACGCCATGATCAGCTCGCGCAGCGGCCGCACCAGCGTGTCGGCGAAGACCAGGCCGATCCAGACCGCCGCCATCAGCAGGAGCACGGCGACGGTGACGTAGATCGCGGTGAAGATCAGCTGCAGCTGCGACCGCCGCCCCTCCAGCGCCCGATAGTCGGCGACGGCACCCTTGGTCTGCTCGACATAGGCCAGCGCCTCCGGATCGACCTGCTTGCCGATCAGGAGGAAGGCCTCGAAGGGGAAGCCGTTCAGCCGCACCAGGGCGCGCACCCGGTCGCCCTGGTTGTCGACCATCAGCTCGACCGGGCCGTATCCGGCATCGCCGGAGGTCGCCCGCTCGAAATGCTCCTGGCCGACCATCTCCAGCTTCAGGCCCTTGGCGAAGGCCGATTCCGCGACGACCTGGCCCTTGCGGTCGATGATCCGGATGTCCGGGATGCCGTAGGTCGAGGTCATGCTGCTGAGGATGCCGACCAGGGCGGACCGGTTGCCGGAGATGAACTCGGGATACTGCGCATAGGCGCGCTCGACCGTGTAGGCGATGCTCTGCGCGGCGTAGCGGATGCTCTTCTGATTCTCCTCGAGATAGACCTGGGCGACCGAGAGCGATTCGTTGACCGCGGTCGAGACCCGTTCGGAGAACCAGGTCTGCACGCCGATGTTGAAGATCACGGCGGAGAAGATGGCGACCAGGATGGCCGGCGCCACCGCCACCACGGCGAACAGCGCCACCAGCCGGACATGCAGGCGCGACCCGGCCGAGCCGCGGCGCCGAGCCGCCCAGATCCCGACCAGCCGCCGCGCCACGATCGCGCCGAGCATCAGGAGGATGGTGAGGTCGAGCACCAGCAGCAGCGACACCCGGTCGGCGTCCTTGCCGAACAGCGAGTTGCTGCTGAGCGCGGTATAGGTCGCGATGCCGGAGGCGACGGCGGCGAAGATCAGCACCGCCGCCAGCTTGTTCTCCAGCCCGATGCGGGCCGCCCATTGGTAAAGCTGCCGCCAGAGGGAGGAAGGGCTCGCGGCGTTCGTGGTCATCGGAGGCGGTTCTGCAGGCGGTACGGTCAAGCGTCCTAGCTTAGGCCACGGACCACCGGAATGTCTAACTCGCGGATCTTCTTGCGCAGGGTGTTGCGGTTGAGGCCCAGCAGCTCGGCCGCGCGGATCTGGTTGCCGCGGGTCGCCGCCAGGCTCAGCGTGATCAGCGGCCGCTCGACCTCGCGCAGCACCCGGTCGTACAGGCCGCTGGCCGGCAGGCTGCCGCCATGGGCGGTGAAATAGTCGCGCAGATGGCGCTCGACCGCGGCGGAGAGTCCCTCGCCCGCCGGCGGCTCGCCTCCCGGCTCGACGGTCCCGGCCTGCGGCAGGGCGTCGCTCAGCTCGGCCTCGACCACGTCGATGCCGATCGTCTCCTGCGAGTACAGCGCGCAGAGGCGCCGGGCCAGGTTCTCCAGCTCGCGGACATTGCCGGGCCAGCGGTGCCGCGTCAGCCGCTCCATCGCCCGCTTGTCCAGCGCCTTCTCGCTCATGCCCTCGGCGGCGGCGCGGCGCATGAAATGGCTGACCAGGGCCGGGATGTCCTCCGACCGCTCGCGCAGCGGCGGCAGGCGGATCGGCACGACGTTGAGGCGGTAGAACAGGTCCTCGCGGAACAGGCCCTGCCGCACCATGGTGCGCAGGTCGCGATGGGTGGCGGCGACGATGCGGACATCGGCCCGGATCGGGGTGCGGCCGCCGACCGTGGTGTATTCGCCCTCCTGCAGCACCCGCAGCAGCCTGGTCTGCGCCTCCATCGGCATGTCGCCGATCTCGTCCAGGAACAGCGTGCCGCCCTGGGCCTGCTCGAACCGGCCGGTGGAGCGCGACAGCGCGCCGGTGAAGGCGCCCTTCTCATGGCCGAACAGCTCGGATTCGATCAGGTCGCGCGGGATCGCCGCCATATTGATGGCGACAAAGGGGCCGGAGCGGCGGCGGCCGTAATCGTGCAGCGCCCGCGCCACCAGCTCCTTGCCGGTGCCGCTCTCGCCCGTGATCATCACGGTCAGGTCGGTCGCCATCAGCCGGGCCATCACCCGGTAGATCTCCTGCATCGCCGGCGACCGGCCGATCAGGGGCATCGCCTCCTCGCCGTCCTCGGCGCCCGGCGCTTCCGCCGCTTCCTGGCGCGGCAGGGTCAGGCCGCGCTCGACCACCCCGACCAACTCCTTCAGGTCGAACGGCTTGGGCAGGTACTCGAAGGCGCCGCGCTCGGTCGCCTTGACCGCGGTCAGCAGGGTGTTCTGCGCGCTCATGACGATGACGCGGAGGTCCGGCCGCAGCTTCTTGATCCGCGGCAGCAGGTCCAGCCCGTTCTCGTCCGGCATCATCACGTCGGTGATGATCAGGTCGCCGACGCCGTCCTGGACCCATTTGTACAGGGTCGAGGCAGTGCCGGTGCTGCGCACCTCGTGGCCCAGCCGCGACAGGGCCTGGGTCAGCACCATGCGGATGGCGCGATCGTCATCCGCGACCAGAATGGTCCCGCTGGTCATGGTTCGCTTCCGTTGTCTTCGCTGTCGCCGTTCGGCGCCGGTTCGGCGTGGATCGGCAGGGAGATCTTGAACACGGTGCGGCGCGGCTCGCTCTCGAAGCCGATCAGCCCGCCATGGTCGCCGATGATCTTGGCCACCAGCGACAGGCCGAGGCCGGAGCCCTCCGCCTTGGTGGTGACGAAGGGGTCGAACAGATGGTCCTTGAGGTCGTCCGGGATGCCCGGGCCGTTGTCCTGGATCGCCACCATCAGCGGCAGGTTCAGGCGCTGGCTGGTGCCCTGCACCGCGATCGCCACGCCGCGCTGATAGGCGGTGGTCAGGATGATCTCGCCATCCTCCGCCACCGCCTCGACCGCGTTCTTGATCAGGTTCAGGAACACCTGGACCAGCTGGTCGAACTGGCCCGGCACCGGCGGCAGCGACGGGTCGTAGCGCTCGATGAAGCGGACATGGCGGCCGAATCCGGTCTGCGCCACCTGGCGCGCCCGCTCCAGCACCTCGTGGATGTTGACCGGATCGCGGTTCAGCGGGCTGGGGTCGGAGAAGGCGTCCATGCGGTCGACCAGCCGGACGATGCGATCGGTCTCCTCGCAGATCAGCCGGGTCAGCGCCCGGTCGTCGTCGCCGACCGTCTGCTCCAGGAGCTGGGCGGCGCCGCGGATGCCGGAGAGCGGGTTCTTGATCTCATGCGCCAGCATCGCCGCCATCGCGGTCATCGACCGGGCGGCGTGGCGGCGGTTCAGCTGGGTGTCGATCCGCCGCGCCACCGATTCCTCGAACAGGCTGACCACGGCGAGATCCGGCGGCTCGACCAGCGGCGCGACGGTCACGGAGACGGTGCGCCGGCCGATCCGCGGGCTTTCCAGCAGCATGCCGTAATCGGCGACGCTGCGGTCCTGCTGGATCGCCTGGTCGATCAGGGTGAAGAGCGGGCTGTCGCCCGGCACGAAGCCGGTCAGGTCCTGCCCCACCAGGGCGGATTCGCTGGCGTCGAGCAGCTGCTGCGCGGCCAGGTTGACGAAGCGGATCACCCGGTCGCGACCGACCGCCAGCACCGCCACCGGCAGCGAGGCCAGAAGCGCGAAGGGATCCGGTTGCGGCTCGGCCGCGGCGGCGGGTATCGGTTTCAGGTTCGGCATCGGCGGCAAAGGGTCTGACAAATGCCAGATCAGCCCATCGCCTAAATTTTGTCCAATGAAAGTTTTGCCTAACCAATGAGCAAAACTGGGATCCACCCCCCTATTCTGAGGGGGAAGAAGTTCCTTGCGGGCGGCGCTACATGAGATCCGGCCTCAGCTCGGGCCGAACACGGGGGGCGTCCTCTGCCAGGAAGACAGCCATGATTGGAGCAAGACAGCGCCGCGCCTGCGGGCCGGCGACGAGGATGGAGCAGAATCCTATGAACTCGGTGATCGGGACGATCGGTCGCATCGTCGCACTGGCGTTGGCGCTGGCCGCGATGACGGCGCCGGCAGCGGCCGCCGACATCAAGGGGGCGAAGGACTATCCCGGGATCAAGCGCTTCGACGGCGCCTCGATCGTGGTCTACAGCACCCAGAAATTCACCCGCTATACCCTGCCGCTCGGCCCCGCCGACGACGCCGACGGCGACAACAAGCCGATCTTTTCCGCCTCGAAGCAGGTCAGCGGCGCCCTGACCCGCCTCAGCTACACCGCCCCGGCCGGCATTTCATCCGACGACGTGTTCGAGAATTACGAGAACGAGCTGGCGGCCAAGGGCTATCAGGTCCTGTTCAAGGCCGATGGCGGCGCGATCGGCAAGCGCCAGGACGCCATCTTCAGCGGGATCGGGACCCAGCTGTTCGACTACAGCCCGGAGGCGGCGCATCTCCTGACCGCCGAGCTGACCAAGGACGGCGCCACGGTCGACATCGCCCTCTACGTCACCGAGTTCGAGGACGGCTACACCCCGGGCATCGAGGTCGAGAAGGGCCAGGCCATCGTCCAGCTCGACGTCATCGAATCCGGCACGCTGCAGGACAAGATGGTGACGGTGACGGCCGCCGAGATCGAGAAGGGCCTGACGGCGCAGGGCCACATCGCCCTCTACGGCATCACGTTCGATTTCGCCAAGGCCGATCTGAAGCCGGACTCCAAGCCGGCGCTGGACCAGGTGGCGCAGTTCCTGAAGGACGATCCGGCGGCGAAGATCCATGTCGTCGGCCACACCGACAATGTCGGCGGCCTGGAGACCAACATGACGCTGTCGCGCGCCCGTGCCGCGGCGGTGGTGGCGGCGCTGGTCAAGCAGTACGGCGTGTCCGCCGGCAGGCTGAACCCGGCGGGCGTCGGCCCGCTGGCGCCGGTGGCGCCGAACGACAGCGACGACGGCCGGGCCAGGAACCGCCGGGTCGAGCTTATCCCGCAATAAAGCCCGCCTTCCGCTTGTCTCGTAAAAGGCGCCGCCCTATCGTGCGGCGCCTTTCGTCCAGGAGACCGAGCGGATCATGCCACGCCACGCCGCCGTCATCGTCGCCGCCGGAACCGGCGAGCGGTTCGGCGGCTCCCTGCCCAAGCAGTACCGCCCGCTGGCCGGCAGCTCCGTGCTGCGCCGCTCGGTCGAGGCGTTCCGCGCCAGCGGCCGGTTCGACGATATCGTCGTGGTGATCCGCGACGAGCACCGGGCGCTCTACGAGGCCGCGACCGAGGGCCTCGGCCTGCCCGAGCCGGTCGCCGGCGGCGCCACCCGGCAGGACAGCGTCCGCGCGGCGCTGGAATGGCTGGTGCCGCGGGCGCCGGATCTCGTCCTGGTGCATGACGCGGCGCGGCCGCTGGTCGACCGGGCGACGATCGACCGCGTGCTCGACGCGCTGGCCGAGGCCGAGGCGGCGATCGCCGCCGTGCCGGTGGTGGACACCATCAAGCGCGCGGAATCCGGCATCGCCGCCGGCACGGTCGACCGCAGCGGGCTCTGGCAGGCGCAGACGCCGCAGGGCTTCCGCTTCCCCGCCCTGCTCGCCGCCCACCGCGCCGCCGCCGGCGAGGCGCTGACCGACGACGCCGCGGTGGCGGAGCGCCAGGGCATCGCCGTGCGCCTGGTCGAAGGCCATGTCGACAACTTCAAGATCACCACGGAGGCGGACCTGACGCGCGCGGAACGACTGCTCGGCGGCGCCGCCGACATCCGGACCGGCACCGGCTTCGACGTGCACCGCCTGATCCCCGGCGACGCCGTCATCCTGTGCGGCATCCGCATTCCCCACGGCTTCAAGCTGGAGGGCCATTCCGACGCCGATGTCGGGCTGCACGCCCTGACCGACGCGCTGCTGGGCGCCATCGGCGCCGGCGACATCGGCCAGCATTTCCCGCCCTCGGACGAACGCTGGCGTGGCGCCGATTCCGCCGCCTTCCTGGCCCATGCCGCCGACCTCGTGCGGGCCCGCGGCACCATCCTCAACGTCGACGTGACCCTGCTGTGCGAGCGGCCGAAGGTCGGCCCGCACCGCGCCGCCATGGTGGCGCGGATCGCCGGGATCCTGCAACTCGACGCGGAGCGGGTCAGCGTCAAGGCGACCACGACCGAGCGGCTCGGCTTCACCGGCCGCGAGGAGGGCATCGCCGCCCAGGCCTCGGCGAGCGTGCGGATCGAGCGCTGATGCCGTCGTTCCGGCCGCTTCCGCCCGGCTGCACCTTCTGGCAGCCGACCACGCTGCTGGCGACGGTCGGCGGGATCGGGCTGATCCGGGTGGCCTCCGGCACCTGGGGGTCGCTGGCCGCCCTGCCCCTCGCCTGGCTGCTGTGGCTGCTGGGCGGGCCGGCGGCGGTGGCGATCGCCGGCGTCGTCATCGGCCTGGCCGGGGTCTGGGCCGCGGGCGCGGTCTGCCGCGGCGGCGAGGCGGATTCGAGCGCGATCGTGGTCGACGAGGTGGCCGGCCAGCTGCTGGCCCTGGCGCCGGTCGCCGGGGTGCCGTGGCTGTATCCCCTCGCCTTCGCCCTGTTCCGGCTGCTCGACATCGCCAAGCCCTGGCCGATCTCCTGGCTCGACCGCGAGCTCGGCGGCGGCTGGGGCGTGATGATGGACGACATCGCCGCCGGCGCGGTCGTCGCCGCGGTCGGCGCGGCGATCCTGGCGGGAGGGCTGGCATGATCGAGGACGCGGATCTCGCCCTGGCCGCGCAGGTGCTGGACGCCTGCCGGGCCCGGGGGCTGACGCTGGCGACGGCGGAAAGCTGCACCGGCGGGCTGGTGGCGGCGGCGCTGACCGCGATCGCCGGCTCCTCCGACGTGGTGGAGCGCGGCTTCGTCACCTATTCCAACGCGGCGAAGGCCGAGCTGCTGGGCGTGCCCGCCCCGTTGATCGCCGACAAGGGCGCGGTCAGCGCCGAGGTCGCGGCGGCGATGGCCGAGGGCGCGGTGGTCCGCGCCCGGGTCGGCCTCGCCGTGGCGGTGACCGGCATCGCCGGGCCGGGCGGCGCCACCCCGGGCAAGCCGGTCGGGCTGGTGCATTTCGGCCTCGCCCGGCAGGGCGCCGGGACGCGCACGGAACGGCGCGTCTTCGCCGGCGATCGGACCGCGGTCCGGACCCAGGCGACGCGGCTGGCGCTGGAACTGCTGCTGGCCGGCGCACAAGCTGCGAAAACCGCATCCCCCCACGCCGGCTGACGAATGGTGCGGGCCATCGGCCCTGCCGCCAGCCCCTGGATCAGCCGCCGTCCGAGGGGCGGCATTTCCATTTCTGGAATTTGCAGCAATGCCGCTTTTTCTGTATTTTGCAGCATCACAGGAGATCGCTGCCATGCCGACATACTCCACCAGTGACCTCTCGCGCAGGTCGGGCGACATCATCGCCGAAGCCCTGCGGCACCCGGTCACGATCACCCAGCGGAACAAGCCCCGGCTGATCCTTATGGCGATCGAGGATTTCGAGCGCCTGACCCGCCGGGCGGAAGACCCGCGCAAGGCCTATGTCTCGGGCGAGGAACCTGCCGACGTTCGCGCTGAGCTTCTCGCCACCTTGGACGATATCATCGACGGCAAGCGTGATGGCGACGCCTAGGACCGGGCAACTCATCTGGTATCCGTACCTTTGGGCCCGGCAGCAGGCAGCCGGCGAGACCGAGGGGCGAAAGGATCGCCCCTGTTGCATGCTGCTGCCGGTACGGAAGGCCGGATCGAAGGAAACCGTTCTTTACCTTCTGGCCGTCAGCACGGTTCCGCCGACCGATCGCGACGGTGCGATCGAGGTGCCCGAGATCGAGCGCCGAAGGGGCGGATTTTCGGAATGGAAAGCCCGTTGCTGGGTTTACGTCGACGAGTACAACCGCGACGTGGCCGAGCGCTCGTTCTACTTCGACCCCGCCGCCGATCCGATCGGGGCTTTCAGCGCCTCGTTCGTGAACAAGATCGCCGTCGCGTTCAAGGCGGCTGTGCTGGCCAACGCCTCCGCCGCCGTCGACCGCCAGGACTGATCCGGCGGAGCGGCCGGGTCCGGGCCGGATCTCCGGCGCGCAAGCTGCGAAAACCGCATCCCCCCACGCCGGCTGACGCGGGTTGCCGGCCGGCGGGGCACATCGCATCATGGCCGGCGAGACTCACACGAAAGTATCGTGCCAGTGCGTCTGAACTCGGCCTCGAGCCTCTGGCCCTTGCTCGCCTTCGGCGCCCTGCTCCTGTTCGCCTTTCCGGCTTCCGCCGCCCCCGGCTTCGAGAGCGCGCGCTGCGTCTTCGCCGTGCCGCGCGGCGAGCGGGCGACCTGCGGCTTCGTCGCCGTGCCGGCGCATCGCGAGGGCGCGCACGGCCGCAGCCTCCGCCTCTATGTCGCGGTGCTGCACAGCCAGGCCCAGTCGCCGCTGCCGGACCCGGTGATCTTCCTCAACGGCGGCCCCGGCGACGCCGCCTTCGGCGACGATACCGACACCTGGTGGCAGATCAGCCGCCCGATCCGGCAGTCGCGCGACTTCATCGTCTTCGACCAGCGCGGCGTCGGCCAGTCGCGGCCCAGCCTGGACTGCCCGGAGTTGGACCGCATCGCCGAGCGGAACTGGAAGCCGGGGATGGGCCGGGCCGAGGTGCTGGCGCTGGAGCGGCCGGCGGCGCTGCGCTGCCACGACCGCCTGACCCGGTCCGGCATCGACCTGTCGGCCTACACCACCGCCGAGGCCGCGGCCGATGTCGACGACGTCGCCGCGGCGCTGAACTACGAGAGCTACAACCTGATCGGCGTCTCCTACGGCACCCGGGTGGCGCTGGCGGTGATGCGCGACTTCCCCGACCGCGTCCGCAGCGCCGTGCTGGACAGCGTCTATCCGCCGGGGATCTTCGACCTCGACACCCAGCCGGCACTGATCGCCCGCGTGTTCCGCCGGCTGTTCGGCGAATGCAGGTCCAGCCCCGATTGCGACAGCGCCTATCCGCTGCTGGAGGCGCGCTTCGACGGCATGCTGGCGCAGCTGCGGTCCCAGCCGGAGACGGTGCGCCAGGGACGGCGGAGCGTCCGGGCCGATGACGGGATCGTGCTCGACGCGCTCTACGCCACCTTCTACGACCCCGCCGTCCTGCCGGAGCTGCCGGAGCTGATCGACAAGGTGGCGCGCGGCGACCTCGCCGCCCTCGCCCCCTGGATCGGGCCGGTGTTCAGCGGCGGGCCGAACCGTTCCGACGGGCTGGCGCTGAGCGTCGCCTGCAGCGAGAGCTGGCCCTTCGCCACCCGCGACGCGCTGGCCGCGTCGGTGGCCGCCTCCGAGCCCTATGGCGACAACGCCGCCTATGCGCTGGAGTGGCAGGTCTGCGATTCCTGGCACGTGCCGCCGATCTCGGCGGTGGACGCCGTGGCGGTGTCGAGCACGACGCCGAGCCTGCTGCTGGCCGGCAGCTTCGACCCGATCACCCCGCCCGAATACGCCTATATCGCGGCACGGACCCTGACCAACGGCCGGGTGGTCGAGTTCCGGGCCGGCAGCCACTCCATCCTGAGCACGGAGAGCTGCGCGCCGGAGCTGGTGGCCCGCTTCATCGAGATGCCGGCGGCGCCGCTCGACGCGCTCTGCGCCGACCGCACCCTGGCGCCGCGCTTCACCGCGGCCGGCCTGTCGGATCAGCCGCCGGCCGCCTCCGCGGGCACCGAGGCGCGGTCGCCGTAGAGCGCCCGCGCCCGCGTCTCGAAGGCGGCGACCATGCGGCGGAAGGCCTCGTGGAACACCGCGCCGATCAGGGTCTGCAGCACCCGCGAGCGGAATTCGAAATCGACATGGAAGTCGATCTCGCAGCCGGCGGGGTGCGGCAGGAAGCGCCAGCAATTGGTCAGCCGTTTCATCGGTCCATCGACATAGGCGACATCGATCTGCCGGCCGGGCGTCAAGGTGACGCGGCTGGTGTAGCGCTCGCGGATCATCTTGAAGCCGATGACCAGATCGGCCGTCAGCACATTGCCCTCGCGCTTGCGGATCCGCGCGGCCAGGCACCAGGGCAGGAAGCTCGGATAAGCCTCGATATCCGCCACGAGCTCGTAGAGCTGCTGCGGGGTGAAGGGCAGGACGCGGCGTTCGGTGTGTGAGGGCATGATGGATCCGCGGGACGCGATCGACGTTCTAGATTAGACCGTCGGCGGCGTCCCGCCAGTGCGACCTTCAGGCGCTCTGCGCCAGCGCGACGAGGTCGATGGATCCGGAGGCCGCCGCCAGCTTGGCCAGGCGGGCGGCCTTCAGCTTCTCGAAATCGGCGCCGGCGTGATAGGAGGACCGGGTCAGCGGCGAGGCCGAGATCATCAGGAAGCCCTTGGCCCGGCCGATCCGCTCGTAGCCCTGGAACTCCTCGGGCGTGACGAAGCGGTCCAGCCTGGCGTGCTTCGGCGTCGGCTGCAGGTACTGGCCGATGGTCATGAAGTCGACATCGGCCGCGCGCAGGTCGTCCATCACCTGCCCGACCTCCTCGCCCGTCTCGCCCAGGCCCACCATGATGCCGGATTTGGTGAAGATGGTCGGGTCCAGCTCCTTCACCCGCGACAGCAGCTGCAGCGAGGTGAAATAGCGGGCGCCGGGCCGGATCGAGGGATACAGCCGGGGCGCGGTCTCGAGGTTGTGGTTGAAGACGTCCGGGCGCGCTTCGACAACGATTTCAACGGCTCCCGGCTTGTTCTTGAAGTCGGGAGTGAGAATCTCGATGGTCGTGTCCGGCGATGCGGCGCGGACCGCGCGGATGGTCTCGGCGAAATGCCGGGCGCCGCCGTCGTCCAGGTCGTCGCGGTCGACCGAGGTGATGACGATGTGGCTCAGCCCCAGCCGGCCGGCGGCCTCGGCGACATGCTGCGGCTCATGCGGGTCGAGCTGGTCCGGGCGGCCGGTGGCGATGTTGCAGAAGGCGCAGGCCCGGGTGCAGATCGAGCCCAGGATCATCACCGTGGCATGGCCCTTGGCCCAGCACTCGCCGATATTGGGGCAGGCCGCCTCCTCGCACACCGTGTTCAGCTTGAGATCCCGCATCAGCCGGCGGGTCTCGTGGTACTCGGCCGAGACCGGCGCCTTGACCCGGATCCAGGCCGGCTTGCGCGGCACCGGATTGTCCGGGCGATGCGCCTTCTCGGGGTGGCGGAGATGGGGCTCTACAGCGGACATGATCGTCCTTGCGGGGTTGCGGCTTGGCTCGGCGACATTTCCTCAAAGATGGGGAAACACCGCCGGAAGCCAAGCTCGCTTTGATCAATAGTGGATTGCGCGACCGTAGGCGTCCAGGACGCTCTCATGCATCATCTCGCTGAGCGTCGGATGCGGGAAGATGGTGTGCATCAGCTCCGCTTCCGTCAGCTCACCCGTCTTGGCGACGACATAGCCCTGGATCAGCTCGGTGACTTCGGCGCCGACCATGTGGGCGCCCAGCAGCTCCCCGGTCTTGGCGTCGAACACGGTCTTGACCATGCCCTCGGGCTCGCCGAGCGCGATCGCCTTGCCGTTGCCGATATAAGGGAAGCGGCCGACCTTGACCTCGTACCCCGCCGCCTTGGCCTTGGCCTCGGTCAGCCCGACCGACGCCACCTGCGGCGTGCAGTAGGTGCAGCCCGGGATGTTGGTCACGTCCATCGGGTGCGGATGCTGGCCGGCGATCTTCTCGACGCAGATCACGCCCTCATGGCTGGCCTTGTGCGCCAGCCACGGCGCGCCGGCGACGTCGCCGATGGCATAGACGCCCGGCTCGTCGGTCTCCAGATACGGGCCGACCGCGATATGGCCGCGGTCGACCTTCACCTTGGTGTTCTCGAGCCCGATGTTCTCGACATTGCCGTCGATGCCGATCGCCAGGATCACCCGGTCGGTGGTGATCTTTTCGGTCTTGCCGCCGACCTCGATGGTGGCGGTGACGCTGTCGGCGCCCTTCTCCAGCTTCTGGGTCTTGGCGCCGACCAGGATGCGCATGCCCTGCTTCTCGAACTGCTTCCTGGCGAAGGCCGAGATCTCCTCGTCCTCCACCGGCAGCACGCGGTCGAGCATCTCGACCACGGTCACCTCGGCGCCCATGTTGCGGTAGAAGCTGGCGAATTCGATGCCGATGGCGCCGGAGCCGATGACCAGCAGCGATTTCGGCATGGTCGGCGGGACCATCGCCTCCTTGTAGCTCCAGATCAGCTTGCCGTCGGCTTCCAGCCCCGGCAGGTTCCGCGCCCGCGCGCCGGTGGCGATGATGATGTGCTTGGCCGCCAGCGTCTCCTTGCCGCCGGCCTTCAGCGCCACCTCGACCTTGCCGCCGCCGAGCAGCTTGGCGGTGCCGTCGAACACCGGCACCTTGTTCTTCTTCAGCAGGTGCTTGACGCCGCCGGACAGCTGGGACGCGACCTTGCGCGACCGCTCGACCACTTTCTTAAGATCGAAGCTGATGTCTTTGGCAGAAAAGCCATATTGGTCGAGATGCTTCAGCAGATGCGAGATCTCGGAGGAACGCAGAAGCGCCTTGGTCGGGATGCAGCCCCAGTTCAGGCAGATGCCGCCCAGATGCTCGCGCTCGACCAGCGCGGTCTTCAGCCCCAACTGGGCGGCGCGGATCGCGGCGACATAGCCGCCCGGGCCGCCGCCGATCACCAGGACGTCGAAGCTGGTATCAGCCACTGTGGTGTCTCCTTGCTGCCTCCCGCATCCCGGCGGAGGCTGTCGCGGGTCGCCGATCGGGGGCCGGATCGGGCCCGGCCCCCGCGACAGGTCAGAGCATCATGCTCAGCGGGGCTTCCACCAGTGCCCGGAACGCGGCCAGGTATTCGGCCCCGACCGCGCCGTCGACCGCGCGGTGGTCGACCGACAGGGTGCAGCTCATCACCGTGGCGATGGCGAGCGCGCCGTCCTTGACCACCGCCCGCTGGGTGCCGGCGCCGACCGCCAGGATGCAGGACTGCGGCGGGTTGATGATCGCCGCGAAATCCTTGACCCCGAACATGCCGAGATTGGAGATCGAGAAGGTGCCGCCCTGGTACTCCTCGGGCTTCAGCTTGCCGTCGCGGGCGCGGGCGGCGAGGTCCTTCATCTCGCCCGAGATCGTGCCCAGGCCCTTGCGGTCGGCGTCCTTGATGATCGGGGTGATCAGGCCCCCCTCGGTCGCCACCGCGACCGAGACGTCGACCCGCTCGTACTGGATCATCGCCTCGTCGGTCCAGGAGGCGTTGGCCGCCGGCACCTTGCGCAGCGCCAGCGCCGCCGCCTTGATGATCAGGTCGTTGACCGACAGCTTGATGTCGCCGCGGTCGTTCAGCTCCTTGCGCAGCTTCAGCAGCGCGTCTAGCTCGATGTCGACCGTCAGGTAGAAATGCGGGACGGTCTGCTTCGACTCCAGGAGCCGGCGCGCCACCGTCTTGCGCATGTTGCTGTGCTTCTGCTCGCTGTACGGAATGCCGTAGGCATCCGCCAACTGCTTGGCGTTCGGGCCGGCGGCCGTCGGCTTCGCGGCCGGGGCAGCGGCGGGTGCGGGCTTCTCCGCCCCCGGGGCAGCCGCGGCCGGCCTGGCGGCAGGAGCACCGCCGGCCACCGCCGCATCGATGTCCGCCTTGACGATGCGGCCATGCGGGCCGCTGCCCTGCAGCGCGGCCAGGTCGATGCCGGCCTGCTGCGCCATGCGGCGGGCCAGCGGGCTGGCGAAGACGCGGCTGTCGTCATGGCCGTTGGTCGCCGGCCTGGCGGCCGGGGCCGGCTGCGCCGTCGGAGCCGGGGCGGCGTCAGCCTTCGGCTCGGCCGGGGCCTTCGCCTTGGCCTCGGGCTTCGCGGCGGGGGCGCCACCCTTCAGCGCGCCGGCATCCTCGCCCTCCTCCAGCAGGATGGCGATGACCTCGTTGACCGGCACGTTCTCGGTGCCCTCGGCCACCAGGATCTTGCCGATGGTGCCTTCGTCGACCGCCTCGACCTCCATGGTCGCCTTGTCGGTCTCGATCTCGGCGATCACGTCGCCCGATTTGACCTTGTCGCCTTCCTTCTTGTGCCAGGTGGCGAGCGTGCCCTCGGTCATCGTGGGCGACAGCGCGGGCATCAGAATGTTGATCGTCATCGATCCCTCCCCTGTCCGGCGCCTAGCGGTAGCAGGCGGCCTTCGCCGCCTCGACGATGTGCGAGGCCTGGGGCAGCGCGAGGTGCTCCAGGTTCGCGGCGTAGGGCAGCGGCACGTCGACCGAGCAGACGCGCCCGACCGGGGCGTCGAGATAGTCGAAGGCGTGCTCCATCATCAGCGCCGACAGCTCGGCGCCGATGCCGGCGAAAGGCCAGCTCTCCTCGGCCGAGACCAGGCGGTTGGTCTTCTTGACCGAGGCGACGATGGTCTCGACGTCCAGCGGCCGGATCGAGCGGAGGTCGATCACCTCGGCGTCGATGCCCTCGGCGGCCAGCGTCTCGGCCGCCTCCAGCGCCTTGCCGACCATGATCGAATAGGCGGTGATGGTGACGTCCTTGCCCGGGCGCACGATCTTGGCGCGGCCGATCGGGACGATGAACTCGGGGTCCTCCGGCACGTCGAAGCTCTGGCCGTAGAGCATCTCGTTCTCCAGGAAGATCACCGGGTTCGGGTCGCGGATCGCCGATTTCAGCAGGCCCTTGGCGTCCGCCGCCGACCACGGCGACACCACCTTCATGCCCGGGCAGTGCGCGTACCAGCTGGCATAGTCCTGGCTGTGCTGGGCGCCGACGCGGGCGGCGGCGCCGTTCGGGCCGCGGAACACGATCGGGCTGCCCATCTGGCCGCCGGACATGTACAGCGTCTTCGAGGCCGAGTTGATGATCTGGTCGATCGCCTGCATGGCGAAGTTGAAGGTCATGAACTCGACGATCGGCCGCAGCCCGGCATAGGCGGCGCCGACGCCGAGGCCGGCGAAGCCGTGCTCGGTGATCGGCGTGTCGATCACGCGCTTGGCGCCGAACTCCTCGAGCAGGCCCTGGCTGACCTTGTAGGCGCCCTGGTACTCGGCGACCTCCTCGCCCATCAGGAACACGGTCGGGTCGCGCCGCATCTCCTCGGCCATGGCGTCGCGCAGCGCCTCGCGCACCGTGATGCGCCTGGTCTTGGCGAAGAACTTGTCCTCGTCGGTCGCGGGCGGCGCCTTGGTCGCCGGCGGCGCGGCCGGGGCGGCGGGCGCCCTGGCCTCGGCCTTCGGCGCCTCGGCGGCGGCCGGGGCCTCGCGCGGCGTCTCGGCCACCGGCGCGGCCTTGCCATTGGCGTGGCTGATGTCGCCCGCGCTCTCGCCGTCGCCGAGCAGGATGGCGATCGGGGTGTTCACGGCCACGGCCTCGGTGCCCTCGGGCACCAGGATCTTGCCGATGGTGCCTTCGTCGACCGCCTCGACCTCCATGGTCGCCTTGTCGGTCTCGATCTCGGCGATCACGTCGCCCGACTTCACCGCGTCACCCTCGCGCTTCAGCCACTTCGCGAGCGTGCCCTCGGTCATGGTCGGCGACAGCGCCGGCATCAGGATTTCGGTGGGCATTGGGGAATTCTCCGGCAGCCGGCGGCGCCCGTCGCGGCGCCCGCCGGGTCGTGATGGCTCAGGCTTCGATCAGGACGTCGGTGTAGAGCTCCGACGGATCGGGCTCCGGGCTCTGCTGCGCGAATTCCGCCGCATCGTTGACGATGCCCCGGATCTCCTTGTCGATCGCCTTGAAGTCGTCCTCGCTGACGCCGCCGATCGCGTCGATCTTCTTGCGCACCAGATCGATCGGGTCGTGCGTCTCGCGCATCTTCGCCACCTCCTCCTTGCTCCGGTACTTGGCCGGATCGGACATGGAGTGGCCGCGATAGCGGTAGGTCATCATCTCGAGGATGGTCGGGCCGCCGCCGGAACGGGCGCGCTCCAGCGCCTCCTCGGCCGCGGCCTTGACCGACAGCACGTCCATGCCGTCGACCTGGACGCCGGGAATGCCGTAGGCCTGGCCGCGCAGATGCAGGTCGGCATTGGCCGAGGCCCGCTGCACCGAGGTGCCCATGCCGTATTTGTTGTTCTCGATCACATAGACGACCGGCAGCTTCCAGAGAGCCGCCATGTTGAAGCTCTCATAGACCTGGCCCTGGTTGGCCGCGCCGTCGCCGAAATAGGTGACGGAGGCGCCGCCATCCTCCTTGTAGCGATGGGCGAAGCCGAGGCCGGTGCCGAGCGAGACCTGGGCGCCGACGATGCCGTGGCCGCCGAAGAACTTCTTCTCGCGGCTGAACATGTGCATCGAGCCGCCCTTGCCCTTGGAGTAGCCGCCGCGGCGCCCGGTCAGCTCCGCCATCACGCCGCGCGGGTCCATGCCGCAGGCCAGCATGTGGCCGTGGTCGCGATAGCCGGTGATCACGTCGTCGGCCGGGATCTGCGCCGCCTGCATGCCGACCACCACGGCCTCCTGGCCGATATAGAGGTGGCAGAAGCCGCCGATCAGCCCCATGCCGTACAGCTGGCCCGCCTTCTCCTCGAAGCGGCGGATCAGCAGCATGTCGCGGTAATAGCGCAGCAGTTCGTCCTTGCCGGCGGCGGCGGCGGGAGCCACGGCTCCCGACGTCTTCTCCTGGGCAGGACGACGTTTCGTGGCGGCCAATGGATCCTCCCTCAGACGGATGGCATCGGATTAGTAGGCGCGCATAGGACTTTCGCCTGGCCCAGTGCTACCCCGCACGGCCGGAATTTGCAAGGCGCAGGTCATGAAATGTCCCGCGCCGGCGCAAGGCTGCCGCGCGGGATCTACTGGGCTGGGGCCTGGGCCGGCGCAGCCTTGGGATAGAAGATGACGACGTCGTCCGGGCGGGCGACGTTCAGCATCGCCCGGACCCGCTCGTCCAGCATGTCGAGATCGACCTGCTTCGGGTCGATCAGCGCGGCGCGCTTCTCCATCTCCGTGCGCTGCACCGTCAGCGCGTCCAGCGTGGACTTGGCCTGGGCGACCTCGCCCTGCAGCGCGTCGCGGGCGAAGATGCCGTGATCGCCCTGGACCGCATGATAGGTGAAATAGGCGATCAGGCAGACGCCGACCACCGGCCCGATGACGGGCCGCAGTTTCCGCCGGAGATAGCGAAACATGCTCATGGCCTCAGATCACCATAGGTCGGGGTCGGCGTCAATCAACGACACTAGCGCTGGCGCAGCACCGAACGGCCGGCATAGCTGGCGGCGCGGCCCAACTGCTCCTCGATCCGGATCAGCTGGTTGTACTTGGCCAGCCGGTCGGAACGGCTGAGCGAGCCGGTCTTGATCTGCCCGCAATTGGTGGCGACGGCGAGGTCGGCGATGGTCGCGTCCTCGGTCTCGCCCGAGCGGTGCGACATCACCGCGGTGTAGCCGGCCTTGTGCGCCATCTCCACCGCCTGCAGCGTCTCGGTCAGGGTGCCGATCTGGTTGACCTTGACCAGGATCGAGTTGCCGATGCCGCGGGCGATGCCCTGGGACAGGCGCTCCGGATTGGTGACGAACAGGTCGTCGCCGACCAGCTGGATGCGCTTGCCGAGGGTGCTGGTGATCGCGGCCCAGCCCTCCCAGTCGTCCTCGGCCATGCCGTCCTCGATCGACACGATCGGATAGCGCTTCACCAGCGCCTCGTAATAGGCGACGAGGCCGGCGCTATCGAGGGTCTTGCCCTCGCCCTCCAGGTGGTAGCGGCCGTCCTTGTAGAACTCGGTCGAGGCGGCATCGAGGCCCAGCACCACGTCGTCGCCCGGCTTGTAGCCGGCCGCCTCGATCGCCTGGACGATGAAGCTCAGCGCCTCGTCGGCCGAGCCGAGATTGGGGGCGAAGCCGCCCTCGTCGCCAACATTGGTGCCGTGGCCGGCATCCTTCAGCTTCTTGCGCAGGGCGTGGAACACCTCCGACCCGGTGCGCACCGCCTCGGCCAGGGTCGGCGCGCCGACCGGCAGGATCATGAATTCCTGGATGTCGATCGGGTTGTCGGCATGGGCGCCGCCATTGATGATGTTCATCAGCGGCACCGGCAGCGTGCTGGCATAGGCGCCGCCGACATAGCGGTACAGCGGCAGGCCGGCATCCTCGGCCGCGGCGCGGGCCACGGCCAGGCTGACGCCGAGGATGGCGTTGGCGCCGAGCCGGCCCTTGTTCGGGGTGCCGTCGAGCTCGATCATGGTTCGGTCGAGCTCGATCTGGTCCTCGGCGTCGAGGCCGGTCAGCGCGTCGAACAGCTCGCCATTGACGGCATCGACCGCCTTGATCACGCCCTTGCCGCCATAGACCGACTTGTCGCCGTCGCGCAGCTCGACCGCCTCATGGGCTCCGGTCGAGGCGCCGGACGGCACGGCGGCGCGGCCGAAGGCGCCGGATTCGAGGGTGACATCGACCTCGACGGTCGGGTTGCCCCGGCTGTCGAGGATCTGGCGGGCATGGATGTCGACGATCGCGGTCATGAGGCTGCCTCTCGCTTGCGCAGGAGTGGTAGGGCGGGAATCGGCGCGGCCAGACTGTGCCGCGGACCGGAAAATGCAAGGACTTTCGCCTCTGCGCGTAGGGCAAACCTCACATCCGCCGATTGTGGCGCCGCCATGTTGAAACTGCGTCAATTTGGGGAGTAGCCTCGCGACAAAAGTGCGCAACTCAGGGTACCGAAATGCGGCTTCTCTCCCATATGCTGTCGCGCTTCGTGCAGGCCGGGCGCCTGCGCGTGACCGACGCGGGCGGCGTGGTCCACGACTTCGCGGGCACGCAGCCCGGCCCCTTCGCCTCGGTCCGCCTGCATGATCCTACCTTGCACCGCAGGCTGTTCGCCGCCCCGGCGCTGGCGGTCGGCGAGGCCTATATGGACGGCACGCTGACGCTCGAGGACGGCACGACGCTGCGCGACCTGTTCGCGCTCTACGGCCATAACTTCCAGGCGCTGGACGGCTATCCGCTGCAGGCGCTGCTGAATTCGGTCGGCCGCCGGCTGCGCCGGCTGCAGCAGTACAACCCGGTCGGCAAGGCGCAGGAGCACGTCTCGCACCACTACGATCTCTCGCGCGAACTGTTCGAGCTCTTCCTCGACGAGGACATGCAGTATTCCTGCGCCTATTTCGGCGACGGGGTGGACACGATCGAGGACGCCCAGATCGCCAAGAAGCGGCACATCGCCGCCAAGCTGCTGCTCGACGACGCCAAGAACGTGCTCGACATCGGCTCCGGCTGGGGCGGCATGGCGATGACGCTGGCCGAGCTGGCGCCGGTCGAGGTGACGGGCGTGACCCTGTCGGTCGAGCAGCAGAAGCTGGCCGAGGAGCGCGCCCGCCAGCGCGGCCTGGGCAACCGGGTGAGATTCGAGCTGCGCGACTACCGCCAGCTCGACCAGCGCTTCGACCGGATCGTCTCGGTCGGCATGTTTGAGCATGTTGGCGCCGCCTATTACGACGGGTATTTCGGCAAGGTCCGCGACCTGCTGGCCGATGACGGCGTCATGCTGCTGCACTCGATCGGGCGGATGACCCCGCCGGGCAACACCGGCGCCTGGCTGCGCAAATACATCTTCCCGGGCGGCTACGTGCCGGCTTTGTCGGAGGTGCTGGCCGCGGTCGAGCGCCAGGGCTTGTGGGTCACCGACATCGAGATCCTGCGGGTGCACTACGCCGACACGCTGGCGGCCTGGAACGAGCGGTTCCAGCAGCAGCGGGAGCGCATCGCCAAGCTCTATGACGAGCGCTTCTGCCGGATGTGGGAGTTCTACCTGCTGGGCTGCGAGAACGAGTTCCGGATGGGCACCTGCATGGTGTTCCAGATGCAGCTGGCCCGGAAGCGCGACGCCGCCCCCCTCACCCGCGACTACATCACCGACACCGAACGCCGCTACGCCACGATGGCCGCGGCGGCGGAGTGAACGGAGGACGGCGACCGTAGGTTGGGTTCGCGACTGCGAACCCAACATTGATCCTGGAGCATAGAAGGCGTTGGGTTCGCCTCGGCGAACCCAACCTACTCGCCGGCTCTGCCCGGCCGCATCATCCGATGGAGCCAATCGTTATGAAGGCGGGCATCGAGAGCAGACGATTTCGAGCCGAGGCGACGATTGAACCACATCAACCAGGCTTGTGGGGCTCATCGTCGATCATGATCTTCGACGGGGCCGATCAGATCGGTGAATACAAGCGAAACCACCCAGGATGGGCCAAAACAACATTTGAGCCGTTTGAGCTAGGGTCGGAATGGTATGCCCTGTATTCGAGAGATTACACATCAACCCGGGTGATGAAGCTGCCCGACTGTACCGATCTTGGCGGGGAGGAGCCGGCCGCAGGAGGCTTCTGCCCGGTCGAGTTCTACGTCCCGCGATACAAGAAGGTCATTCGCAGAGACGCGACGGGTCGCGAACAGGAAGACTGGTGGTTCGAGAGCAACGCAGAAGGGCGTTCGGGACAGGAGACGGATCAATATGGCTGTCACTGGACATTCGGCCCGTGGCTGTCCCTGACCACCGGTTTCGTTGCTGGATGCGTGTGGGGTGATGACAGCAGCTGGAAGTTGGAGGTGATCGACCTTTCGCGGGCAGCCGAGGGCGTCATTTCCCGATCAGATCGGTTTGGCCACCTGCAACTCGCGAAGGGAATGTCCCTGGCCGATTCAATCCGCCTCGATCGATACATGCCGCATTGGGAGTTGCGCGCGACGGTCATCCGGCAGGAGCGTCGCGACGTCGCCACCGGCCAGTTGATCGATCCTTACGATGAGTAGCGGAGTCCAGACGTCCCCGAGAGGCACAGAGCCAGGCGAATCCAACCTACGTCACGGGTCCCGCGGCCTCTCATGCGCCCGAAGGGCTGAACTTCACCATCACACGTATAACATCGGCATCGCTGGCGAACTCGCCTGCAGCCGCCTGCACCAAGCCAGCTTCGATATCAGCGATCTGCCAGGCCTTCAAAGCGGCGTATTCCGGATCGTCTCGGCGGTGATGTCGTCCAGGGGTCGGCCGAGGCTTTCGGTCAGATGACGCCATGGACCCGCCTCAGATCCGGACCGGGTCGGCCTTGGCGATGCGGTCGAGCGCGACCAAGGTGGCCAGCAGTCCCTCGAGCTTGCTCAACGGCACCATGTTGGGGCCGTCGCTCGGGGCGTGGTCCGGGTCCTGGTGGGTCTCGATGAAGACGGCGGCGACGCCGATCGAGACCGCGGCCCGGGCCAGCACCGGCACGAATTCGCGCTGGCCGCCCGAGCTGGCGCCCTGCCCACCCGGCTGCTGCACCGAATGGGTGGCGTCGAACACCACCGGATAGCCGGTCTGCGCCAGGATCGGCAGCGAGCGCATGTCGCTGACCAGCGTATTGTAGCCGAAGCTGACGCCGCGCTCGGTCAGCAGCACCTTGTCGTTGCCGGTCGAGGCGATCTTGGCGGCGACGTTCTTCATGTCCCAGGGCGCGAGGAACTGGCCCTTCTTGACGTTGATCGCGCGGCCGGTGGCGCCGGCGGCCAGCAGCAGGTCGGTCTGGCGGCACAGGAAGGCCGGGATCTGCAGGATGTCCACCGCCTCCGCCACCGGCGCGCATTGCGCCGCGTCGTGGATGTCGGTCAGCACCGGGCAGCCGAACGTCTCCCGGATCTCGGCCATGATCGGCAGGCTCTTCTCCATCCCCAGGCCGCGGGCGGCCGAGGCGGAGGTGCGGTTCGCCTTGTCGAAGGAGGTCTTGTAGACGAGGCCGAGGCCGAGCCTGCCGGTGATCTCGACCAGTGCCTGGCTCATCTCCAGCGCGTGCTCGCGGCTTTCCAGCTGGCACGGGCCGGCGATGATGGTCAGCGGACGGTCGTTGGCGAAGGTGAGGTTGCCGACGGAGACGGCACGGGCAGCGGTCATGATCCTGGTCCTCAGACGAGCCGGCTCTGTTCGATCGCGGCGCGGATGAAGTCGGTGAACAGCGGGTGCGGGTCGAACGGCTTCGACTTCAGCTCCGGATGGAACTGCACGCCGATGAACCACGGATGGTCCGGCAGCTCCACGATCTCCGGCAGCACGCCGTCGGGCGACAGGCCGGAGAAGAACAGCCCGGCCTGCTCCAGCCGCTCGCGGTAGTTGATGTTGACCTCATAGCGGTGGCGGTGACGCTCGCTGATCTCGGTCGCGCCGTAGATCCCCTGCACCCGGCTGTCCGGCACCAGCGCCGCCGGATAGGCGCCGAGGCGCATGGTGCCGCCGAGATCGCTGTCCGAGCGGCGGACCTCCAGCTCGTTGCCGCGGATCCACTCGGTCATCAGGCCGACCACCGGCTCGTTGGTCGGGCCGAACTCGGTCGAGTTCGCCGCCGGCAGCCCGGCCATGTGGCGCGCCGCCTCGATCACCGCCATCTGCATGCCGAAGCAGATGCCGAAATACGGCACCTTGCGTTCGCGCGCGAACTGGGCGGCGCGGATCTTGCCCTCGGCCCCGCGCTCGCCGAATCCGCCGGGCACCAGGATGCCGTGGACGTGCTCGAGATGGGACACAGCGTCTTCCGATTCGAAGATCTGCGAATCCATCCAGTCGAGCTTGACCTTGATGTTGTTGGCGATGCCGCCATGGGTCAGCGCCTCGGCCAGGCTCTTGTAGCTGTCGATCAGCGAGGTGTATTTGCCGACCACGCCGATCGTGACCTCGCCTTCTGGCTGGCGCACGCGCTGGACGATGCCGGTCCAGCGCGACAGGTCCGGCGCCTTGTCCTGCCCGATGCCGAAATAAGCCAGGACCTGATCGTCGAAGCCTTCCTCGTGATAGGAAATCGGCACGTTATAGATCGTGTCGACGTCGAGGGCGGCGATCACCCGCTCCGGCCGGATGTTGCAGAACAGCGCGATCTTGCGCCGTTCATTGTCGGGGATCGGCCGGTCGGCACGGCACAGCAGCATCGCCGGCTGGATCCCGACCGACAGCAGCTCCTTCACCGAATGCTGGGTCGGCTTGGTCTTCAGCTCGCCCGCGGCCGGGATGTAGGGCAAGAGCGTGACGTGCAGGAACAGCGCGTTCTCGATCCCGACCTCGTTGCCGAACTGGCGGATCGCCTCGAGGAACGGCAGGCTCTCGATGTCGCCGACCGTGCCGCCGACCTCGCAGACGATGAAATCCTCGTCGGTGACGTCGGACCGGATGAACTCCTTGATCGCGTCGGTGATGTGCGGAATCACCTGCACCGTGGCGCCGAGATAGTCGCCGCGGCGCTCGCGCGCGATCACGTTGGAATAGATCCGCCCGGTGGTGACGTTGTCGCTCTTGCGGGCCGACACTCCGGTGAAGCGCTCGTAATGGCCGAGGTCCAGGTCGGTCTCGGCCCCGTCATCGGTGACGAAGACCTCGCCGTGCTGGGTCGGGCTCATCGTGCCCGGGTCGACGTTGAGATAGGGGTCCAGCTTCCGGAGCCGGACCTTGAAGCCCCGCGCCTGAAGAAGTGCCCCGAGTGCTGCTGCGCCCAGTCCCTTGCCAAGCGAGGAGACCACGCCGCCGGTAATGAAGATGTACCGCGTCATGGAATTCTACCCTACCCCAGATTCGTCCAGCCAAAAACAGCGGGGCGGCCCCAAACCGGGGCCGCCCCGACATGACAGTCATGCCGACCGGTTATTCCGTCGTGGGAACACTCGGCCCCGCCGGCGCGGTGTTGGCCGGTGCGGTCTGCGCCGGCGCCGCCGGCACCTCGTTGACGATGGCGGAGCCAGCGCGGTGGGCGCCGGCCATGATCGCCAGGACGATGCTCGTCACCATGAAGGCGCCCGCCAGGCCGGCGGTGACCCGGGTCAGCAGGTTGGCCTGGCCGCGGATCGAGACCAGCCCGCCGCCGCCCCCGCCGCCGATGCCCAGGCCGCCGCCCTCGCTGCGCTGGATCAGGATCACCCCGATCAGGGAGACGGCGATCAGGACGTGGATGACGAGCAAGACCTGCTGCACTGGACACCTGTCGACAAACGAAAACGGCCGGCTGCGCCAGGCAGCCGACGATGGCGCTTATGTAGCGAAGACCAGCCCCCAATACCAGCCCCTCGCTGCGCCCGTGCACGATCCTGCCCTGCTTTCGGCGCTGCTATTGTCCGACATGGCATTGACGCCCGCGGCCCCACGGCCGATCCTAAACCGATTCAGATCCCGGGAGGAGCACATCGTGGCGACGAAGTTCGGCATCGGCCAGCCCATGCGCCGCAGCGAAGACCCCCGCCTGCTGAAGGGCGGCGGCCGCTACACCGACGATGTCTCGGCCCCGGGTCAGGCGCAGGCCTGGTTCCTGCGGTCGCCCTTCGCCCATGCCGAGATCCGCGGCATCGACACCACGGCCGCCGCGGCGATGCCGGGCGTGATCGGCATCGTCACCATCGCCGATCTCGACGCCGACGGGATCGCCGACCTGAAATGCTACGCCCCGGTGAAGAACAGCGACGGCTCCGACCAGGTGCTGCCGCCGCGGCCGATCCTGGCGCGCGGCCGGGTCCGCCATGTCGGCGAGGCGGTGGCGCTGGTGGTGGCCGAGACCATCGAGCAGGCCAAGGATGCCGCCGAGGCGATCGAGGTCGACTACGATTCGCTGCCGTCGGCGACCGACCCCGTCGGCACGCTCGAAGGCCCGGCGATCTGGGACGCCGCCCCCACCAACCTGTGCTTCGACTGGGAGTTCGGCGAGAAGGACAAGGTCGAGGCGCTGTTCGCCCAGGCCGACCGGGTGGTGAAAGTCGACCTGGTCAACAACCGGGTCGTCGCCTCGCCGATGGAGCCGCGCTGCTGCAACGCCGACTGGGACGCCACTGACGGGCGCTTCGTGCTCTACGTCTCCTGCCAGGGCGTGCACATGCTGCGCGACATGCTGGCGAACGACATCTTCAAGCTGCCGCCGGAGAAGTTCCTGGTCCGCAGCACCGATGTCGGCGGCGGCTTCGGCATGAAGCTGTTCATGTATCCGGAATATCCGGCGACGCTGTACGCCGCGCGCAAGTTCGGCCGGCCGGTGAAATGGACGTCGGAGCGGACCGAGGCCTTCATCAGCGACGATCACGGCCGCGACAACGTCACCACGGTGGAGCTGGCGGTCGACAAGGACGCCCGCTTCCTGGCGCTGCGCGTCGACCTGATCGCCAACATGGGCGCGTACCTGTCGAACTTCGCGCCCTTCATCCCGACCATGGCCGGCGGCGCCCAGATGCTGAACGGCCTGTACACGCTGCAGGGCGTGTACGAGCGGGTGCGCGGCGTGTTCACCAACACCCAGCCGGTCGACGCCTATCGCGGCGCCGGGCGGCCGGAGGCGGCCTTCAACGTCGAGCGCATCGTCGACCACGCCTCCCGCGTGCTCGGCATCGACCCGGTCGAGCTGCGGCGGCGCAACTTCATCCCGCCCTCGGCGATGCCCTATGCCACCGTCACCGGCGTGACCTATGACAGCGGCGAGTTCACCCGCAACCTCGAAGAGGCGGCGCAGATCGCCGATGTCGCCGGCTTCGAGGCGCGGCGGCGCGACTCGGCGTCGAAGGGCAAGTATCGCGGGCTCGGCATCGCCACCTATGTCGAGGCCTGCGCCGGCGGCGAGGACGAGGCCGCCGACGTCCGGGTCGCGCGCGACGGCAAGGTCACGGTCTATGTCGGCACCCAGACCAACGGCCAGGGCCACGAGACCGCCTACAAGCAGATCATCGCCGAGCATCTCGGCGTCGAGCCCGACCAGGTCACCATCGTCCAGGGCGACACCGACCTGGTGCGCACCGGCAACGGCACCGGCGGCTCGCGCTCGGTGCCGGTCGGCGGCTCCGCGATCCAGGACGGATCGCTGAAGGTCCAGGACAAGGCCAAGCTGCGGGCCGCCGACCTGCTGGAGACGGCGGCGGTCGACATCGCCTTCGCCGACGGCCGCTTCACCGTGGTCGGCACCGACCGGGCGCTGACCCTGGCCGAGATCGCGGCCCAGACCGAGTCGGCCGGCGAGATCGTGTTCGAGGAGCGCGGCAGCTTCACCCCGCCCTCGGCGACCTTCCCGAACGGCGCCCATGTCGTCGAGCTGGAGATCGACGGCGACACCGGCGAGCTCGAGATCCTGCGCTACACCGTGGTCGACGATTTCGGCCGGGTGATGAACCCGCTGATGGTGGCCGGCCAGGTGCATGGCGGCATCGCCCAAGGGCTGGGCCAAGCGCTGCTGGAGCACGCCGTGTTCGATCCGGAGAGCGGCCAGCTGCTGTCCGGCTCCTTCATGGACTACGCCATGCCGCGGGCGGTCGACCTGCCCTATGTCACCTTCAAGTACAACGAGATCCCCTGCACCACGAACCCGCTGGGCATCAAGGGCGCCGGAGAGGCCGGGGCGATCGGCGCGCCGCCGGCGATCATCAACGCCATCGTCGACGCGCTGTCGCCGCTCGGGGTCGAGCATGTCGACATGCCGGCGACGCCGCAGAAGCTGTGGCAGATCATTCACAGCCGGCAGGAGCGTCAGGCGGCAGAGTAGCAGTCCGGATCAGCCGCGCCGCGTGCCTTCCAGCGCGCGGCGCCGGCGGCGGAACAGCGCGGCGAGAGCCTCGGCCACGGCGCGGATGGCGGCGTCGCGGCGCAGCTCGCCGTGCAGCATCAGATAGACGTCTTCCGCCAGCTCCGGCACCGGGTCGCCGAGGCGCAGCAGCCGGTCGTCGGCATCGCCCAGGAAGCAGGGCAGCAGCGCCACGCCGAGCCCGTCGGCCGCCGCCCGGTGGCGCAGATAGACCTCGCCCAGCCGGCAGCGCAGCGTGCCCCGGGCGGCGACGCCGTCGAACCAAGCGGATTGCGACGGCCTCCGCTCCGTCTCCGGCAGGCCGATGAAGTCCAGGTCGGCGAGGCCGGAGCCGCCCGTCAGGCCGCGCGGTTCCAGATAGGCATGCGCGGCGTAGAGGGCGAAGCCGATGCGGCCGACCCGGCGGGCCGCAAGGTCGCCCTCCTCCGGCACCCGGCGCATGCGCAGCGCGATGTCGGCCTCGCGCCGGGCGAGATTGGCCCGGGCGCGCGAACTGCCGATGGCGATCGCCTGGCCGCTGTCGGCCAGCAGCTCCTGCAGATGGGCGGTCAGGAACAGCGAGACCGAGCTGGTGGCGGACACCCGCACCGGCTCGGTCCCGGCCGTGGCGGCCTGATGCAGCTCCCGCAGCAGGGCGCCCGCCCCCTCCTCCATGCCGCCGGCGGCCTGCAGCAGTGCCCGGCCGCGCGCAGTCAGCTCCAGCCGGTTCGGCAGCCGGTCGAACAGCCGGGCGCCGGCGAGATCCTCCAGCGACCGCAGGTGCCGGCCGATGGTGGGCTGGCTCAGCCCCAGGCGCCGCCCGGCCTCGGTCAGGCTGCCGGCCCGGGCGACGGCGAGGAAGATGCGGATGTCGTCCCAGTTCGGCTCGCCCGTGGTCACGCTCAGCTCAAGAGTCGGTGAAGCTGGGCGTATTGCAGCAGGAGAATGGTCTTGCCGTCCATGATCTCGCCGCGTCCGACCATGGCCAGCGCCTCGGCCAGGGTGGGTTCCAGGATCTCGATATCCTCGCCGTCGGCCGCCACCCCGCCGCCGTCGGCAGCCCGGTCCGCCGGGGTGTATTCCGCGACGAAGAAGACCAGCCGCTCGGTCACCGAACCCGGGCTCATGAAGGCCTCGAACACCCGGCGTGGAGCCGCCACCCGATAGCCGGTCTCCTCCTCCGCCTCCTGGCGGATCGCAGTCTCCGGGTCGCGGTCGTCGAGCAGGCCGGCGCAGGCCTCGATCAGCGGCTCCGGGTGGCCGTTGACATAGGCCGGGAAGCGGAACTGCCGGGTCAGAAGCACCCGGCCGCGCGCCGGGTCGTAGAGCAGGATCGCCGCGCCGTTGCCGCGGTCATAGGTCTCGCGGTTCAGGGTCTGCCAGCTGCCGTCCCGGCGCCGGTACTCGAAGGTGGTCTTCTTCAGCACATACCAGTCGTCGGACAGTGTCTCGACCGATCGGATCCGGATCCGGTCCTGAATGTCGGAAGGAAGAGACGCCAAGATGCCTCCATCAATCTCTCGTCGATGAGGGAGGCATCCTGACGGCCGCTCAAAGGTTTGGGAGCACCACAGCCCTGAACGGCGGCTGTTCAATATTGGAGGGCTGGCACCCGCTCTACCGCAGTCTCTCCCACAGGAAGGCGTGGATCAGCGCCTGGTTGAAGGCGGTCTGGGCGTTGTTGGCGGCGGCGCCGTGGCCGCCCTCGATGTTCTCGTAGTAGAGGACGTCCCGGTCCATCCCGATCATCTTCGCCGCCATCTTGCGGGCGTGGCCGGGATGGACCCGGTCGTCGCGGGTCGAGGTCAGGAACAGCACCGGCGGGTACGCCGCGTCCAGCCGCAGGTTCTGGTAGGGCGAGAAGATGCGGAGGAATTCCCAGTCCTCCGGTTTGTCGGGGTCGCCGTATTCCGCGGCCCAGGAGGCGCCGGCCAGCAGCTTGGTATAGCGCTTCATGTCCAAGAGCGGCACGGCGCAGACGATGGCCCCGAACAGCTCCGGATACGTCGTCAGCATGTTGCCGACCAGGAGGCCGCCATTGCTGCCGCCCTCGATGCCGAGACGCGGGACCGAGGTGATGCCGCGGGCGACGAGGTCGCGCGCCACCGCGGCGAAATCCTCATAGGCGCGCGGCCGGTTCTCGCGCAAAGCCGCCTGGTGCCAGCGCGGGCCGTATTCGCCGCCGCCACGGATGTTGGCCACGGCGTAGACGCCGCCGCGGTCGAGCCACAGCCGCCCCTCGCCCGGGATGTAGTGCGGCAGCAGCGGCACCTCGAAGCCGCCATAGCCGGTCAGCAGGGTCGGAGCGCTGCCGTCGCGCGGCAGGTCCTTCCGCGCCACCACGAAATAGGGCACCCGCGTGCCGTCGGCCGAGGCGACGAAATGCTGCTCCACCGCATAGGGCGAGGCATCGAAGAAGGAAGGCGCCTGCTTCAGCGCTTCGAAACCGGTCTCGCCGGCGGTGCCGCGAAACAGCGTGTCCGGCTCGAGGAAGCCCGAGGCCAGGACCAGGATCTCGTCGTCCTGGTGCGGAGCGGTGCTGACATAGGCGATGGTCGCGGCCTCCGGCAGGCCCTCCAGGTTGCGGCGCTGCCAGCCGCCCTCGCCGGGCGTCAGCACCTCGACCCGGCTCTTCACATCGTCGAGGATCTGCAGGACCAGATGGTTGCGGGTGCCCGAATAGCTCGACAGCGCCGTGGTCTCGCTCGGCTCGAACAGCACCGCGAGATCGCGCTTGCCCGCGATCCAGTCGTCGAAGCGGGCGGCCAGCAGCGCGCCGCCGGGATGGGTGCGGCCGCCGACGGTCCAGTCCGTCCGCGGCGACACCAGCAGCCAGGGGCCATGCGTGCCGGCCTCGGCGTCGCGCGGCACGTCGACCAGGGTCAGGGACCCGTCGTCGCCCAGCAGGAACAGCTCGCTGGTGTAGAAGTCGATGCGCCGGGCGACGAGATCGCGCTCGAAGCCGGGAAAGCGGTCGTGGAAGGCGTCGACCGCGAGATCGTCCTCCTGCCCCTCATAGACCGTCGTCGCAGCCTCCAGCGGCTGGCCGCGCCGCCACAGCTTGGAGATCCGCGGATAGCCGGAGCGGGTCAGCGACCCCGGGCCGAAATCGGTGCCGACATAGATCGAATCGGCATCCTTCCAGCCGAAGCGGCTCTTCGCCTCGGGCAGATGGAAGCCGTCGGGGATGAAGCCGCGGCTCTCCAGGTCGAATTCGCGGACGACATGGGCGTCGGCGCCGCCGCGCGACAGGGCGATCAGGCAGCGCCTGAAGTCCGGCTCCAGCACGTCGGCGCCGTGCCAGACCCAGTTCTCGCCCTCGGCCTCGGCCAGCGCGTCGAGGTCCAGCAGCACCTCCCACACCGGCTCGGCCGCGCGGAACGAGGCCAGCGTGGTGCGCCGCCACAGGCCGCGCGGATGGGCCGCGTCGCGCCAGAAATTGTAATAGCGGTCGCCGCGCCGGACGACGTGGGGCAGCTTGGCCTCGGAATCGAGGATCTCCAGCATCTGCCGGCGCATCCGCTCGAACTCCGCCGTCTCGGCGAAGCGGCCGGTGCTCTCGGCATTGCGCGCCCGGACCCAGTCGAGGGCGCGGGTCCCGTCGATGTCCTCGAGCCACAGGAAGGGATCGTCGGAAGCCTGGCTGTCCATATCGCCCGTGCCGGTTGAATCCGTGGGTCGGGCAGGATAGGGGGACGTGCCGGATGGCACCAGAGGCTGGGACCGGCTGCGACAGAGAGACGGCCTCCCCAAACTGTCATGCCCGGGCTTGACCCGGGCATCCAGAAATGTCGATGCCGCTCTGGGTGGCCCCTGGATCGCCGGGTCAAGCCCGGCGATGACAGGAAGGGGAGAGGAACGTCAAACGCCCCTTACAGCCCCGGACGGTAGTTCGGGGCCTCGTGGGTCACGGTGATGTCGTGCACATGGCTCTCGCGCAGCCCGGCATTGGTGATCCGCACGAACTCCGCCCGCTGGTGCAGGTCGGCGATGGTGCGGCTGCCGGTGTAGCCCATCGCCGCCTTCAGCCCGCCCACCAGCTGGTGGACGACGTTGGCGATCGGCCCCTTGTACGGCACCCGGCCCTCGACGCCCTCCGGCACCAGCTTCAGCGTGTCCGACACCTCCTGCTGGAAGTAGCGGTCGGCCGAGCCGCGCGCCATGGCGCCGAGCGAGCCCATGCCGCGATAGCTCTTGTAGGAGCGGCCCTGGTACAGGATCACCTCGCCCGGCGCCTCGTCGGTGCCGGCGAACAGCGAGCCGAGCATCACCACGTCGGCGCCGGCGGCGATCGCCTTGGCCAGATCGCCGGAATACTTGATGCCGCCGTCGGAGATCACCGGGATTCCGGCCTTGCGGCAGACCTCGACGACATCCATGACCGCGGTCAGCTGCGGCACGCCAACGCCCGCGACCATGCGGGTGGTGCAGATCGAGCCCGGGCCGATGCCGACCTTGACCGCGTCCGCCCCGGCATCGATCAGCGCCTTGGCGGCGTCGGCGGTGGCGACGTTTCCGGCCACCAGCTGGGTCGAATTGGTCAGGCGGCGCGCCCGCTCGACGCTCTTCAGCACGCCTTCGGAATGGCCGTGCGCGGTGTCCAGCACCAGCACGTCGACCCCGGCGTCGAACAGCGCCTCGGCGCGGGAGATGCCCTTGTCGCCGGTGCCGGTGGCGGCGGCGACCCGCAGCCGCCCCTGCTCGTCCTTGCAGGCGTTCGGATGCAGCTGGGCCTTGACGATGTCCTTGACCGTGACCAGCCCGATGCAGCGGTAGTCCTGGTCGACCACCAGCAGCTTCTCGATCCGGTTCTGGTGCAAGAGGCGCTTGGCCTCGTCCTTGCCGACGCCCTCGCGCACCGTGACCAGCCTGTCCTTGGTCATCAGCTCGCGCACCGGCTGGGTCGGGTTGGTGGCGAAGCGGACGTCGCGGTTGGTCAGGATGCCGACCAGCTTGCCGTTGTCCTCGACCACCGGGAAGCCGGAGATGCCGTGCCGGTCCATCAGCGCCAGCGCCTCGGCCATGCTGGCGTTCGGGCCGATGGTGATCGGGTTCACCACCATGCCGCTCTCGAAGCGCTTCACCTTGCGCACTTCCTCGGCCTGGCGCTCGATGTCGAGGTTGCGGTGGATCACGCCGATGCCGCCGGCCTGGGCCATGGCGATCGCCAGCGGCGCCTCGGTCACGGTGTCCATGGCGGCGGAGAGCAGCGGGATGCCGAGCTCGATGCGCTTGGTCAGGCGGGTCCGCGTGTCCGCTTCGCCGGGCAGGATCGACGAGGCCTGCGGCACCAGCAGGACGTCATCGAAGGTCAGAGCATCGCGGAAGGAGGACATGTCGGGGCTCCCAGAGCTTGGAAGCGCCGCAATATAACCCCCCTCGGGCCGTTGTGAAGCGCAGATCTAGGGGGCCAGCGTTGCGTCCCGTGGATCTCGGAGCGGGTCCCGCCCTTTGAAGTCGGTGGCGACCACGTACACTTCCGAACTGTCCTGGCGACTGGCCGCCGGCTTGACGTGGCGGACCTTGGCGAAGTTGCGCTTCAGGATGTCGAGCAGGTCCTTGTCCGCTCCGCCCTGGAACAGCTTGGTGACGAAAGCACCGCCCGGCACCAGCACGTCGAGGGCGAAATCGGCGGCGGTCTCGGCCAGCGCCATGATACGCAGATGGTCGGTCGCCGGATGGCCGACGGTCGGGGCCGCCATGTCGCTGAGCACGATGTCGGCCGGGCCGGCCAGCGCCTCCTTCAGCCGGGCCGGCGCCGCGGGGTCGAGGAAATCCATCTCCAGGATGGTCGCGCCCGGCACCGGGTCCATGCCGAGATAGTCGATGCCGACCACCTTGCCGCCCGGCCCGACCCGCTCCAGCGCCACCTGGACCCAGCCGCCGGGGGCGCAGCCGAGATCGACCACGCGCATGCCGCGGCGAAGCAGGGCAAGCTTGTCGTCGAGCTGCACCAGCTTGAACGCGGCGCGCGAGCGGTAGCCCAGCCGCTTGGCCTCGGCCACGTAGGGATCGTTGAGCTGGCGTTCGAGCCAGCGGGTCGAGGATGCGGTCCGCTGCTTGGCGGTCTTCACGCGCACGGTCAGGCCGCGGCTGCCGCGGCCGCTCGGCCCCCCCGCCCTCGCGGCGCCCGGCTTCTTCGGTGTCTTCATCTCACTCGGATGGTGTCAGGCGCGGCGCGACTGCGCCTCGGCCAGAAGGTCGAACAGGATACCCTCGCGCACGCCGCGGTCGCCGACCCGCAGCCTGCCGACCGGCCAGGTGTCGCAGATCGCCTCGAGGATGGCGCAGCCGGCCAGCACCAGGTCGGCCCGGTCGCGCCCGATGCAGGGATAGGACGACCGCGCCGAGTAGTCGAGGCCGAGCAGCATGCGGCTGGCGCGCCGCGCCTCCTCGAAGGTCAGGGTGCAGCCGTCGACCTCGGAGCGGATGTAGCGCGGCAGGCCGAGATGCACCCCGGCCAGCGTCGTGACGGTGCCGGAGGAGCCGATCATCTGCACCCGGCCTTGGGCGATCAGCCCGCGCAGGTCGTTGCGCGCCTCGAATTCGGCCAGGGCGGCGGCGGTCGCGGCGGTCATCGCCGCATAGGTCTCGGCCGAGACTTCGCGGCCGCCATGCTGCTCGGCCAGGGAGACGACGCCGAGCGGGATGCTGAGCGCGTCGAGCGTGACCGCTTGGCCGTCGGAATCGATCTCCAACCAGGTCAGCTCGGTCGACCCGCCGCCGATGTCGAAGATGATCGCGTGCGGAATCGCGGGGTCGAGCAGCGGGGCGCAGCCGGCCGCGGCCAGGCGCGCCTCCTCCCCCGCCGGGATCATCTCCAGCTGCAGGCCGGTCTCGCGCCGCACCCGGTCGCGAAAGGCCGGGAAGTTGCCGGCTTGGCGGCAGGCCTCGGTCGCCACGGCGCGCGACAGGATCACGTTCTGACGCCGGATCTTGGCGGCGCAGATGCGCAGCGCCGACAGGGTGCGCTGGATCGCCTCGGGCTGCAGCCGCCCGGTTGCGCCGACGCCTTCGCCCAGCCGGACGATGCGGCTGAAGGCGTCGACCACCTGGAAGCCGCCGGTCGCGGCGCGTGCGATCAGCAGCCGGCAGTTGTTGGTGCCGAGATCCACCGCGGCATAGAGAGGCTCGGGCCCCGCCGACCGACGTCGATCGCCGGCCGCGGTGGCCTCGGCGATCGCGATCGACTCCACCACTGATATTCCTTCCATGGCCGTCCGTCCCGTTTCGAACGGCGCCTCCGTCCCTTCATCGAACTGTAGCGCAGCCACGGCCAAAGTGGAAATGGCCGCGGGGTCGCATCCGCTCCCGGCATGGCCGTCGTTCCGCAACGCAGGCCTTTACACGGGCGGATCGGTGGGGTAGACACCCTCCCGCCAGCCGCTGGGGGATCGTCTAGTGGTAGGACAGCGGACTCTGACTCCGCCAGCCTAGGTTCGAATCCTAGTCCCCCAGCCAAACTTCTGGCATCAGCCGTTCTCAGGCCCCGCTTCGGCGGGGCTTTTGCGTTTCGGCCTTCCCTCCATGATCCGCCGCGCCACAGCCGGAAATTGCGGATCGACACGGCCGTCACGATTTCGTAACAAAACGGCGAGGGGCATCGGTTCTTGGAGTTCCGATTCATTGGTTGCGTTCAGCCCGTCCCGTTTGCGGGCGGCCGATGACTTGCCTTTCGGCGTCACCGTCGTCCTGCCGCTCGTCCTGTTCCTCGCCTTCAGCCTCGCCCTCTATCTCCGTCCCGATCTCCGCCTGACCGTGCTGGAAGGCGAGCTCGGCGTGCTGGAGAATGCCCAGGCGGCCGTCCTGCTGGTCGCCCTGATCGCCGCCCTGGTCCTGGTCGCCCGCGCGCGTGCCGCAGGGGATCGCGGCCTCACGGTCTGGGCCATCCTGCTGGCGCTGGGATCGCTCTACATGCTCGGCGAGGAGATCAGCTGGGGCCAGCACTATGTCGGCTGGGCGGCCGAAGGCTGGTTCGCCCGGGTCAACGACCAGCAGGAGACCAACCTGCACAACACCTCCGCCTGGTTCGACCAGAAGCCGCGCGCACTGCTGGAGGCCGCGATCTATGCCGGCGGCCTGCTCTACCCGCTGGTGACGGCGACGACCGGCCGGCTGCGCGTCGCCCGGCCGTGGTGGCTGATGCCGACCTTCGCCGGCTTCACCGCGGCCCTGCTGGTGCTGGTGACGATCCTGCCGGAATGGCTGCACCTGTTCGGCTTCGGCCAGGGCCCCAAGCCCTACCGGGCCGCCGAGCAGCAGGAGCTGTTCATCTACATGTTCGTCTTCCTCTACACCCTGTCGCTGCTGCGCCGGCTCGGGTCACGCCCGGCATGACGGCCGCCGGTCCGGGCGCCCTGCCCCCGGACCGGCCTGCCGCTCATGCGCCGGCGTCGCCCTCCGATTCGCCCTTCAGCACCGCGGCGACCTCGGGATGGCCGAAATGCTCGGCCCAGCCGAGCGGCGTGCTCTGGTAGGTCCGGTCGCGGAGGGCAGGGTCCGCCCCGTGCCGCAGCAGCAGGCGGGCGCCTCGCGGGTCGTCGGCCCAGCCGGCCGCCATGTGCAGCGGGGTGACGTCGGCCGTATCGCCCCAGACGACGCGGCGGTCGACGTCCGCGCCCTGCCCGATCAGCCACTCCACCGCCTCCGCCCGATGGCTCAGCAGGGCCCAGTGCAGCGCGGCGCCGTTGTGCGGGGCGCCGTCGATGTCGGCGCCGCGGGCCAGCAGTGCCGACATCGCCTCGATCCGGCCGCTGCGCGCGGCCCAGGTCAGCGCCTCGTCCAGGATCTCCTGAGGCTCTCCGGTCATGCGCCATTCCGGGAAGCCGCTGTGCGGGCGGTAGAAGCCGCGGTGATGCCCCGCCTCCGGCCGCAACCTGCCGTCGGCGCCGAAGAACAGCGCGACCAGATCCATGCGGCCGAGGCCGGCGGCGATGCGCAGGTTGAGCGGCGCCACCACCTCCGCCGCCAGCCTTTCGGCCACCGTGCCGTGCCCCCAGAACAGGGCGACCGCCAGCGGCGTGCCGCCATCGCCATAGGCCTCGGCCTCGACCGGGCCGCCGGCCGCGATCAGCCGGTCGAGCAGGGCCAGGCGCGCCTCGCGGTCGCCGCGGCCGCCGCCATAGGCGACGTCGTGCAGCGGGCCCCAGCCCTTGTCGTTGGTGAGCGACGGGTCGGCGCCCGCGTCCAGCAGGTCGCCGGCCAGCACCAGCCGGTTCATCGAGATCGCCAGCATCAGCAGGCGGTTGCCGTTGGTGCCGCGGGCGTTGACCAGGCCGGGATGCGACGACAGCACCTCGGCCAGGGCGGCGCGGTCGTCGCCGCGGATCGCCTCGAAGGCGGTCCGGAACGGCTCCTCGACCCGGCCGGCCCGCATCGCCGCGATCCTTTCGGCGAAGCCGTCCCAGTCGTCGAAGCCGTGGCTGCGGGCCACGATCAGCTCGGCGTCGGCCTGGCTCAGTTCGGCGGCGCGGATCTCGGCCTCCGACGCCGCGGCGAATCGCGGATGGACGCGCTGCACCAGGCGCAGCGACCCGGCCTCGCCGGTGCGGTGATTGCTTCGGATGCCGGCGGCGCGGTCGCGGTAGTATTGCAGCTCGATCTCGAAGGGCCGGGCGATCTCCGGCGGCTCCCCGGCCAGATGGGCCTGCAGCCTCGGCCAGCTGGCGAAGCCGTATTCGCGGGCGACCACCCATTGCGCGTCGCTCAGCTTCGCCGCGGCGGCGAGCTCGGAATCGGGGTGGTGGGCCAGTCGGGGATGGCTGTAGCGGAACCGGGCGATCGCCTCGGCCTCGCCGGCGCGCAGCGCCTTCAGCAGGTCCTTGGCGCGCTTCTTCTGCTGCTCCGGATCGGGCGATGCGGGCAGGTCCCGGGCATAGGGATGGGGCATGACGCTCCTCCTTTCACAGGCCCGGCATCCGCATCATCGGGCAGAAAGAAGGATCGACGCTGGAAGCGCAGCTCTTCGGCAAGTGGGCGCTGCCCTTCCCGCGGACCGGATGCGTCTTGCACGCGGGACGGAGGCTAGCGGGCCCTCCGGCGGGCCGCAAGAGCGCTCACCGGCGCTTCGTCCGCTGGCGGCGCCGTTGGACGATCACGGAAAGGAACGACGTTGTTCTTGATCGGATCCGGCGTCGAAGTCGATCGGGCCGTCTGTCCCTCGTCACCGCCAAGAAACTCAAGTCCAAAATAAATCCAGTCTTTGCGGAAAAAGCCTCCGGTTCCGAAATATCCCTTCCAAATCCTAAGAATTGCTCCAATCACCTCGATATTCCGGATGGATCTCATTGCATCGCCCTCCTTTCGAAGGGATTCACTAGTCCATCTCCATGTCATACAAATGACAATTCTCGCGAAATCTACCGGGCAGGTGAAGAACGCATGAGAAAGCGCTGGAGTCGCCGTTGCGAATCCAGCGCTTCGTTCGAGATCCACCCTCGATGCCGGGTTTGCCGGAGCGAGCCCGGATTAGGACGAATCGACATTCAGCGCAGCCAGAGGATGACGGCGGCGAGATGGATGAAGGCCATGTAGTGAGCGGCGCGTCGGTCGTATCGTGTGGCG